>JBAUTB010000237.1:0-39576 GCA_049582005.1 Gloeobacterales cyanobacterium
ACTGGGATTTAAGCGCTTCCAACAAGCCTAACGAAAAGCAAAGATGATACCCAGGTCATCATCGCAATGAGGGCCAAATTTGTCGTGTCGGTGTTACCTAAAAACAGCCAATTTTGAACCATGCCAACGCCTGACTACCCGTATTGGTGATTTTGGTAACAAGAGCTTCTGCCTCTTTCTTGCTGCGGGCATAGTTGATTACTACCGTAGCTCCGTCTGCTGCGAGACGTTCGGCTATACCCGCGCCTATACCTTTTGACGACCCCGTCACAATTGCGACTTTTCCAGTAAGAGTTGCCATAAGTATCTATGTCCTTTTGTGCTGAACGTTTTCTCCAATTTAATCCTTGCCTAGGGTCACTAGGCAAACGTGAACTTCATCGGCCTACTACTCATGTCGCGAAAAAGGTAAGTTTTGTAACCCACTTTACTGCTATGGAGGAATGCGCCAGACTTAACCTTGAGGTTTTCACGGAACGAACTTCGAGATCGGTCAGCGTCTGGGTGAGCTCGCTATTCAGCGCTACGCCAAATCTCCAGCCGACTATTTGGCCAACCCGCTATATGCGAGCGCGCGGCGTGTGTACTTCCAGCGCAATTAGCCGATCCACTGGGAACGTGTGCGGGGCGTGGCCGCGGCTTTCGGCCTCGACCCAAACGACGACCGCTACGACTTTACCGGCATTCGCTACAATCTCGATGTACCAGCGCTGGCGTCCGGTTGTACTGTCGTCTACTCCCCGTAATGCGTCCACATCCGCAAGATCTTGACAACTCGTTCATCCTCGAAGACTTGATAGACCAACCGATGGTGAATGTTAATTCGACGTGAGTAGACAGGGGTTGAAGTTCCTCTGAGTTTCTCAAAACTCGGTGGCGACTGGTAAGGATTCTCCGCCAAGACAGTCAACAGTTTTTCCGCTTTATCCTTGAGTCCAGATGAGGCAAGCTTAAGCGAGTCCTCCTGGGCCTGCTTGGAATATTTCAATCGCCAGGACATACATGCTCTACCAGGGAAGGTCGTCTGAACATTCTTCGATGGGCTCCTTCATCCCTTCCTCAATCGACTCCCAGACACCGGAAATCGATTTCAGGTAAAGCGTTTCCTGGATTGACCGCCAGTCCTCCTCACTAACCAGGATTGCATTTCCCCGCTTGCCAATGATGGTAATAGGCTCATGAGATTCATTGACTCGATCTACTAAACCAAACAGCGTTTGCCGTGCCTCAGTAACTGAAATGATTATGGAGTCTGACATTCTTGCTTACTACTCTCTATTCCCTCCATTGTACGCTATTGCGTACAAACTTTCCTCCTCCGCTTCACAGTCCAATCGCCACTCTGGCTGCCACCAACGACAGCCTTTGAATACCCAAACAGTTTTTTGAGGTGTCCTGGCAATAGTGGACACTTGCCCTAACTTCAGTGTCAACAACTATTCTACTCCTGGGCTAGAGCTTATCCAGAAGCCATGACATGGGCCTCCACAGGTGTCCGCGAACGCGCAGCAGAGCAGAAAATTGAAGTTAGTTTTGATACTGACTTAGAAGATGAACCACCGTTACAGTGGATGGCAGATTTGGACCAATCAAGCTTTCGGGGTAGTCGATTCATGGAAAAAGTCGTATTTTTTCACCGGAAGAGTGCTACGCTCATCCTTGCCGACCTCATCGAAAACTTTGAACCAGCCAAAGCTAGCGAGTGGCTGGGTTGCGCCGAGCTTTTCGCTGGCTCGAATAATTTTTAGACAACCGCGAGCACTTCAGTGGAGCAAACAGTCGAGAGATATTGCGCTTCGTTTTAGGTGACCTTCAGGGAGGATTGAGTATGAGATATCGACGACTGGGACGTTCCGGCTTGCAAGTGAGTGAGTTATCTCTCGGTTCTTGGGTGACTTACGGCAACCAGGTTGACGAGCGTGCCGCGATCGAAACCCTGTCCGCTGCCAGGGATAGGGGCGTGAATTTCTTCGATAATGCTGAAGTCTATGCGGGTGGAAAATCTGAAACCCTGATGGGGAATGCCCTAAAGCATCTGGGTTGGGAGCGGGAATCTTACATTATTTCCACCAAGTTCTATTGGGGTATCGCTGAGGGTCCCAACCGCAAGAACACGCTCAATCGCAAGTATCTGCACCATGCCATTGATGGTTCCCTCCAACGTTTGCAACTGGACTACGTAGACCTAGTGTTTTGCCATCGTCCCGATCCACACACGCCGATCGAGGAGACGGTATGGGCCATGCATGACATGATCCAGGGCGGCAAAGCCCTTTACTGGGGCACCTCGGAATGGTCGGCGGCGGAGATCGTGAGTGCGTGGCAGATTGCCGACCGCCATCATCTCCATAAGCCCGTCATGGAGCAACCCCAGTACAATTTGTTCCATCGTCATCGGGTGGAACAGGAATATGCCCGCCTCTACGATGATCTGGGATTGGGGTTGACTACTTGGAGTCCGCTAGCCTCTGGCGTACTCACAGGCAAATATGCCAACGGAGTTCCCGCCGGGAGCCGTTCAACATTGCCCGGTTACGAATGGCTAGAAAAGACCGTGACAAACCCCGAATGGATTGCCGCTACTGAGCGTCTGCGACCGATTAGCAACGAACTCGGTTGTACCCTTGCTCAGTTGGCAATCGCTTGGTGTGCCAGCAATCCCCATGTCAGTACGGTGATCACGGGAGCTAGTCGCACAGATCAAGTCATTGAGAACATGCAGGCGATCGATCTCATTCCTCGAATTGACGCACAAGTGCTGCAACAAATTGACGAGGCAGTGGGCGCAGTCGGAAGTATAAAAAATTAGCCGGGATACATCGCTCAAATGTAATAGATCAGACTTAACCTGACAGATGAGAGCTAACTGACACTAAAAATTGAAACAATCTCTATGAATCACACAATTGAACACAGAGCACTTGACTTTCCTCTGTGTCCAATTCCCGGGGGAAGCATTATGGCTTTTCTACGCAATACCTTTAGTCCACAATGGAACGCCCAACTTGTCCTATAGAAAACAAACCGACAGGCTACTACTCAAGGAGTATTCCAGCAGCTGTTTACTCATGCATTAATCCACTGGGCATGATCGCCCAGTGAAGGGCTATGGTGAACATTTCCAGTTGGGCAACGTCTAGTTTTGCCTTTCTCAAGTTTGCTCCACGCAGAATGGTCCCATGTACCTTGGCATCCATAAGATTGGCCCCACTGAGGTCAGCCCCACTGAAGTTGGCGTCTATGAGGTCAGCCCAGCTTAAGTCAGCGTTGCTGAGATCGGCTACCGTCAGTTCCGCCTGCTCCAAATGAGCTCCCCGTAAAGTAGCGAGCCTTAATTTTGCATGGAGTAGATTAGCTCCGTGCAGATTTGCGCCTGTCAAATTTGCCCCACTGAGATTGGTACTGCTCAAGTTGGCCTGTCTAAAATCGACGCCACTTAAATCGGCTCCACTAAGGTCGGCAGCGCTCAAATTCGCTCTCCACAGTTTGGTTCCACTCAGATTAATCTCCCGAAAAACCCGCTCTCCCTGAGCGTAGCGCTTCAAGAGTTCATCAGCATCCATCATTTCCCGATTTGCCCACCATTCTGAGGGCGAAAACATCATATTGGCATCCATAGATATCCTCTTTGAGGGGACTTCACTCTAGAGCGACTAGAATGTCCTCGCCCCTCACTAGTCAACCAATAGTCCTAATCCCAATGTAGGTTCGATCTGAAAAATGTGATCATCTATACAGAAAAAGTTATGAAAAATCTGGGTTGTAACCCCAATCTCGGCTCAATCCCTTTAGGGCCTTTTACCCCATTTCAGCGTCGGAAATGTCCAGTTTTTTGAGGTGCGGTCACTTAAAGCCTGCTTCTATATGGCTCCCATCACAAAAAGGTTTATTCTTCGAGGCACCGCATCGACAGAGCGCAACATTATTGCCTTCCCAGGCCACACGTCCACTGCTTGCTTTTATAGTTACATTACCAGACAAAAGTAGCGGCCCGCTCTTTAAAGGTTTAATGCTCAGTTTGCCACCTTTGCTCTTTAACCCTTCACCTTTTTCACCTACGGCACCGTAATCTTGAAAGTTTGCCTCCTCGTGACTGTTATCACAAAAAGGCTTTTTCTTAGATTGTCCACAACGGCATAGGGCTACCCGGAAGGCAACTCCTGGCATATCTTCGGGAGCTCCCTCTATATCAATATCACCACGCACCAATAGAGGACCTCTATAGGTAACCATGACGGTATTTTCTTTATCTGCATGTTCCCTAATACGTTCATCTTTGGCTTGATAGGTCAAAGCACCACTGGGACAACGCTCTACAACATCGATAGTTTCTTCCACCGAAACAAGGTCAGGTTGACACCATGGTTGTCTACCCCCAACAAACAAGTCTCCTCTAGCACGTCCACATTCCGCCATATGAATACACAGGCGCTTATCCCAAGTTACATTGATCTCTTGACCGGGATATTGATAGGTTTCTTCGGTACTCATGAGCACTTGCCTTGCTAGGGATTGAGCTATGGCTCTAAAAATAGGATAGCCTTTTTGCTGAAAAGAGGCGGATTTGAGATGTTCCATACCTAATCTCCTGTACAAACCCATGTCAAATCCTCTTTACCAATTGCTAATAACTAAAGTTGCTAGCTACTTGCTCAAATCGTATCAAAAAACACAAAATTACCAGATTGCTGTATCGTGATATACAATTCCTATCCTCCCTGAAGCCATTTTGAGGACAATTTTGATAACTAGCAACTTAGGTTAATAATCGATCAATAGACATTTAAGCTTAGAGATAAAATCTCTCAAAGCTCTGTCAGCAGACAATGTAAAGACAAAATGAAGACTAAAATACTTCAAGTACAAACCTACGTCAAACACTCTTGATGAAGACCTTAGGCAGTCTTCAGTTGTCCTTTAGAAAGGGCCCTGTCATTTCGCACATACTAAATTCAGGAGTGAAAAAAGAGTCGCTACTACATTACGTCCACTGAGGTCCATCATGCTTATCCAAACTCAGCCAGTTCCTGATTTTACTTCTGGTATATCGTTGGAGCTTACTCCGCAAACTTTCTTCGAAGCTTATTGCTGGGTAGCCTTTAGTTGTGCAATGGGAGAAAGTCAGCTCATAGAAGTATGGCCAGACTTGTTCCAGGCTTATGGTGGTTTTGACCCCTACACGGTTGACCAGTACACCGCACCTCAGGCACAGGAATGGATACCCTCTGAGGTTGCCTTGGGTCCTAGTCAGTGTGCCTTGATGATTCAACTATTTGGCTGGGATCAATTTAAGCAGCAATTTATCAGTACCAGCGACCCTCAGAAGTCCTTGGCGACGTTACGGAGTTTGGATTGGATGAATGTTCAGCGATTGGGTCGTCTTTTAAATATGGAGTGGGCTGATTAGCTAATTGAGACGAGTTTGAGTTAAATAGTAGTCGGCAAAGCGCTATGCAGAGCCAAAGAAATTTCCTTCGGTTGATAACAATAAGTAATTAATTCATGCACTGCGGTGACTACTCACTGAGCTTTGTAATGAGGAAAACACATGTCGGACAAAATATACTTAAAAAGAGCTTATGAAATCAAACCTATTGCTATAGGATATGGTGCATGCTTTGCAACGGATAAAATAACGGTGGAAGGATCTAAAATCGGGTATTTTTATCGTGAAAGTCCCGAGAGTCCTATTGATAGTGGTTGGCGCTTCCTCTCAGGGGATGAGCCTAATGAATATATAGATAATCCAAATAACATTGGTGTTCACGATGTGAATACTATTGCTAATTATGACCCAGATATCATTGTCTATCTTAAGAAACCTATAGGATCAGTATTTATTCGTGATCCAAAAAAAGATGCTTTTGTAGCGATAGAAGGACTTCTCTAGCCGGAGGCCATTAAAATCTTGGAGCCGACCTGGACCACTTCTGTGCGTGATCTAGTATGTGCTTACCCATGAATTACCATGCAGCAGGATCTCTCCGGTCAAGCATACCTGTTCTTTTGCAACGGAACCGTCGCCCGGATGTATATTAGTGCCAACTAGCGCTGATGGTCAGCGCACCGCGAATTTGCAAGGAGCGATTATGGATCCCACTATAATTCCCGAAATAGGTGAGATTGTTCAAGAGTATGGCGTCGAAATTATTGAGGAAGGACCGGAAATACTTGAAAAAGTCGGTGAGGGGCTACAAGAGACCGTCCATGCTATTTTCTACCCAGTTGATACCGTCGAAAGTGTAATTGACTATTTCGAGGGACCAGAGCCTTCTCTCCCCAATATCGAATGGCAAGACAATGAGGAAACGACCATGCGCTCTTCTTCGGTCAGCTACGAGGATTCTCCGCCTCCCGACATGCACTGAAAAAAAATAGCGGCCCTCAGCGAATTATTTTTGAAGAAGTCTGATGGGTATTGGATTACGCTAGAACCAACTCCAAGAATCCTTTTGTCTACGTTGAACCATGACGGCACCAACTAGTAAATCTCGCCAGACTGAACAAATAAGCGGTGCAATCAAGGCTGCTATTGAGGCGACACCCGAAGTAGTTCGAGCTGTGATTGAGCAAGGCACCGAACGCCTCGGGCAGTTTGTAGCGCCGATCGCTGAACATCCCCTGATACGATATGCGACCAAAATTCCGGGCATTCAATGGGTGATGGCCGCTCTGGGGCAAGTGAATGTAGAACAAGTTCAGCAGGAAGTGGCAAAACTACGCCAGCAATATCCGCTGGAGACAGCTGAGCAACTCGCACATCGTGTAATTGTGGATACCGCGATTAAAGCAGGCGGCATTGGGCTGCTGACAAATTTGATTCCTCCTCTCGCTCTTACGCTTTTAGGGGTAGATTTGGCAGCAATGACCGCATTGCAGGCAGAAATGATCTATCGAATTGCGGCAATTTATGGCTTCTCGGTGCATGAACCTACTCGTCGAGGTGAAGTGTTAGCCATTTTTGGTTTAGCAGCTGGGAGTTCTAATCTAGTTAAATCAGGATTAAGCATTGTTGAACTGATTCCGATTGTGGGGACAGTTGTAGGTACAACAAGCAATGCCGCATTAATGTACTCTCTAGGACATGTGGCTTGCGCTTATTATGAAGCACAACAAAAGGCGATCATCCAGGCAGCCAAAGACGAAATATCCGAGGTCGGTGGTGGGTTGTAGGTGGTTGGTGATTCAGATTTTTTAAAGCTTAGGCGGATATTTTCAGCATAGTAGCTCTCTTAATAGAGATTACAATCGGCTTCATCATCCGGATCCACGCCCAGGAATTCAACATCTTCGAGGAGCCTGCTAGACCCCGTCCTTTTGATGGGATAGGTAGAATAATTTAGTCTAAACAGTAATTAGGCCATGCGAATACAGCACATTAACAAGTACAATGGGATCTTCTCTGTGCATACACGACATATTGCACTCATCCCTTTTCTAGTCTTAAAGAAGGAGTTAATGTCGAAATGAATTTAATTCAAAAGATTAGTCGCAAAACCGTGTTAATAGTTGCGGTATCTGTTGTCGCTACGATTTCTGCCTCAACTTTACAAGCCTCCGCTGGAGAAACAGCGCCTCACTGGAGCTATGGTGGTGAATCAAATCCAACTCAATGGGGCAAGCTCAGCCCCAATTTTGCAACGTGCGAATCCGGTCGGGAGCAGTCCCCTATCAATATTACTGGTGCAGTAAAAGGAAAGCCTGCACAGATAGCCTTTAACTATAAGCCTACCCCCTTGGTTGTTGTCAACAATGGTCACACCATTCAGGTAAATTATGCACCAGGAAGTACCGTCAATATCAATGGTGAAGAATATGCACTTCTCCAGTTTCATTTTCATACCCCAAGCGAACATACCATTGAGGGAAAAGCTTCAGCGATGGAATTGCATTTAGTGCACCGTAATGCGGCGGGTAAACTAGCTGTCGTTGGTATCATGATGAAAGAAGGAGTCGCAAATCCTCTGATTGATCAGATTTGGAAGAACATTCCTGATACTGGAAAAACCAATGCGGTGAGCAATGTCACTATCGATGCCGCTAATCTCTTACCTAAGGATAAGGCATACTTCAGCTATGCTGGTTCATTAACGACGCCACCCTGCAGTGAAAGCGTTAAATGGAATGTTCTGGTAGAACCCATTACAGTCTCAGAAGAGCAAATTAATGAGTTTGAGAAAATCTATCAAGTGGATGCTCGACCAGTTCAATCCACCAATAGTAGAATCATTGAATTACATGAGAAATAGCTAATAGTTATTCATACGCAAAGTAGGTCAGGGCAAACGCAGCTTATTCAGCTAAGACCTTGTGGGATTTTCTAGCCTGGAGAGTAAGGACTTCAGGCATGGCTCCCCCAGAGTATACGGTTGTAGGGGATAGGCTAGCTCTCAAAACCTACAGGATGTAGCCTTATAATTTAGATGCGTTTGCCCTGTTTTGTTTGCGACTTGATTGACCAGCGGCAAAAACTTTGTAATAATCATTAAGCTTCAAGCGCCTGTAGCTCAGTGGATTAGAGCGACTGACTACGGATCAGTAGGTCCGGGGTTCGAATCCCTGCAGGCGCAAGTATTTAGAATGGATGAAGAGTGTTATCAATATATTCAGTCTGTGCACTATAGCTTGTGTATAGTCATAAATTGATGACCCATACATTTGTCCTTTTTGGGCACTGTAGGCTGAAAATTGAGTCCTATTAGGAATATGCCCGATAGTTCCTTTGACACCCTCTCCCTGAGTTCTTCCTTGGAAGCTCTTCCCCTGTACAACATCAGTTTCACAGGGGAAGCATCTTTTGAAGATCTCGCCTCCTATTTCCGCAAGTATCCAACGGCCCCTGGAATTCTGATTTTTGAAAAAGATTCCTCCCCTGAGCAATCTCCTTTTGCGGTAGTTTCTCGCCGTCGTTTTCTAGAATGGCTTTCTTACTGCGAACGAGATCCTGTTCCTTTATATAAGAAGCTCACCGATGTCCCTGATTTTTGGGAGGCCTGTCAGCATTTTTTACAGCTTGAAGGTCAGGCGTGTCTGGGGGATGGTTTGATCTATGCACTCCAACGCCCAGACCGAGAAGCCTACGAACCAATTGTCTTGCATATAGCGCTAGGCACTCGTCTGCTGGATATGGATGACTTGTTGATTGCCCATGCCAGAGTCAGTTTTAAACAACCTCAGGCAGACCATAAAGAATCGGGATTGCTCCAATACGCAGAAGAGCGGGGCCAGTTTTTATTTGCCAAAAGTCCTGTTCCGATCTGGGTCCATGATGTTACAACCCTAAAGTTCCTAGCTGTCAATGAAAGCATGGTGCTTCATTATGGCTATACCCAAGAAGAATTTTTAAATATGACCCTGCGAGATATTCGTCCTCTGGAAAGTCTTCCCAGCTTGCTCCAAGACAGTCCGCAAACTACAGAACATTACCAACATTGTAAAAAAGATGGGACCTTACTCAATGTACATACCACTTCCATGGCCTTTCTCTTTGAAGGAAAGCCCGCCAATCTGGTCGTTGTCCAGGAAATGACCATCGGCGAAAAGCTCTCTCCATATGAAGAACAGCACCCTGCCCTAGCGCGGGCTAAGCAACTAGAAACCCAAATGGAGGAATTGCGCAAGCTCAGTCAGATCAAGGATGACTTCTTGAGCACAGTAGCGCATGAATTGCGGACGCCCCTAAACAACATGAATTTAGCAATCACTATGTTGAAAACGACTACCTCAGAGAAGAGTCGTGACCGCTATATGCGTATTTTGCAGGAAGAATGTGCCCACGAAACCACGCTCATCAATGACCTCTTGGACCTACAGCGTTTGGAAGCTGGAGCGAGGAGACTAGAACCTGAATGGATTCCTCTCCATGATTGGTTGCCCTGCACGGTAGAACCCTTTTATGGGCGGATGCAACAGGTACAACAGCAGTTGATTTTGGATATCCAAACGAAACAACCTCTGATGGCTGACCGCAGTGGCTTAGAGCGGATTGTGGTGGAACTGGTTAATAATGCCTGTAAGTACACCCCAGTCGATGGCACGATCCTAGTCTCGGCTAAAGCTGTTGAGCATAGTGACTGGCCTTGGCCTGTAGTCGAGCTAAGTGTGCAGAACTCTGGTCCGGGTATTGCTCCGGATGAACTAGAACACATTTTTGAACGGTTTTATCGAGGAGCACAGGGCGAATCCTCTGGCCAGGTAGGTACAGGGTTAGGTTTGTCTCTGGTTCACAAGTTGGTAGAGCAAATGGGTGGAAAAATCCGGGTCCAAAGCGGAGATGGACAGACACTTTTTACGGTGACCCTCCCCTTGACGAGCTAAACATTCCCATATACGGGGATCGCTGCCCCTCGGATGTCTTGGGCGGCTTCCGAGGCCAAAAAACAGATGACGCTGGCTAAGGATTCTGGTTTGACCCATTGGGCTGCGTTTGCAGCACCCATCGCTTCTCGGTTGCTGGGGGTGTCGATGATGCTGGGGAGGATAACATTGGCGGTGATATTTTTTCCTTTGGTTTCATCGGCAATAGCTTTGGTGAGGGCGACTACGCCTGCTTTAGAAGCACAGTAGGCAGCCAGTTGGCCTCCGGGCTCCACGGCACCTCTGGACCCAATGGTTACGATGCGGCCATAGTCCTGCTTTAGCATTCGGCCTAGGCTATGTTTGCAGGTCAGGAAGGTCGTATTGAGGTTCAGATCAAAATCTTTTTTCCATTGGTCTAAAGCGTATTCATGGGTTTTGCCCATGGTGAACCCACCGACCAGATGAATAAGCGCGTCTACCCGTTCCATGGAGTTCACCAGATTTTGGACGCTTTGCTCATCACTGAGGTCCGCCAATATAAAGCGTATCCGCACAAAATCATGGGGAGGGAGGACACTTTTCAAACGTTCCACTTCCATGGCCCGGACATAAGCAATAGTGAGATGAGCCCCTTGGGCCAAAACAGCAGGAGTCACTCCTAGTCCCAATCCTCCGGTTCCACCGGTCAGCAATACGTGTTTATTTTTCATAATTTATTTTTGGGTGCTCTCTTAACATATCTGAACGAAGTGCCTGATCCGAAATAAGGCGTACTATCATGGGCCTGCATCTAACTCCGGCATCCTATGGTTATTGAATCCGTTGCAGAGGAAGGACGTACCTTTGAGCCCCATGCTGCATTCGTTCAACAGGCGCGTATCAATTCTAAAGAGAAATATGACGCCCTCTATAAACGTTCGATGGACGACCCTGACGGATTTTGGGGAGAACTGGCCGCCCAAGAACTCCATTGGTTTAAGCCTTGGGATAAGGTGCTGCAATGGGATGAGCCTACCGTCCAATGGTTTGCTGGAGGGCAACTCAATATTTCTTACAACTGCCTGGATCGCCATTTAGCCGGTCCGCGTCGCCATAAAGCAGCGTTGGTTTGGGAGGGAGAGCCTGGGGATTCGGTGACCCTAACCTATGCCCAACTGCACCATCAGGTGTGTCTCTTTGCCAACACATTAAAAAAACTAGGGGTGGAAAAAGGAGACCGGGTAGCGATTTATATGCCCATGGTCCCGGAAACAGCGGTGGCGATGTTGGCCTGTGCCCGCATAGGTGCGGTGCATTCTGTCGTATTCGGTGGCTTTAGCGCAGAAGCGCTCAAGGGTAGACTTTTGGATGCTGGCGTCAAAGTCGTGATCACGGCGGATGGAGGATGGCGTCGGGGTAATATCGTTCCCCTCAAGGCCAATGTGGACCAGGCCATTCAGGGTACGGCGGTGGAATCGGTGCTGGTAGTACGTCGTACCGCTCAAAAAATTGATTGGCATGAAGAAAGAGATTACTGGTGGCATGAACTGCAACAAACCGTTTCTGCGGTTTGCCCTGCTGAACCAATGGACAGTGAGGATATGCTTTTTATCCTCTATACTTCCGGCACCACGGGGAAGCCGAAAGGAGTTGTCCATACCATAGGCGGTTATAATCTCTATACCCATATCACGAGTCAGTGGCTTTTTGACCTCAAGGCCACAGACCTCTACTGGTGCACAGCGGATGTGGGATGGATCACAGGCCATAGCTATACGGTGTATGGGCCTCTTTCAAATGGAGCAACCTCTTTCATGTATGAAGGGGCTCCCAATTTCCCAGATAATGGCCGTTTTTGGCAGCTGATTGAAAAATACGGCATTAATATTCTCTATACGGCTCCGACGGCGATTCGGGCCTTTATGAAGTGGGGAGAGGATTGGCCCGATCGCTATGATCTTTCTTCGCTCAGGCTCTTGGGTACGGTGGGTGAACCGATTAACCCGGAAGCTTGGATGTGGTATTTCGAAGTAATTGGGGCAGGCAAGGGACCAACCCCTGCCCCGATTGTGGACACCTGGTGGATGACTGAAACGGGGGGGCATATGTTAGCGACGTTCCCCGGTGCGCATACGATGCGTCCGGGCTACGCGGGGTTGCCCTTTCCTGGAGTGGAAGCCGATGTGGTGGACCGAGAAGGGAATTCGGTGCCCGTGGGAGAGGGCGGTTATTTGGTGATAAAACGGCCCTGGCCTTCAATGATCCGCACGATATATGGCAACCCACAACGCTATCGCCAGAACTATTGGGAACAAGTCCCTGGTGTATTTTTCACTGGCGATGGAGCGGTGAAAGGTGAAAACGGATATTTCAAAGTCTTGGGCCGTGTCGATGATGTGCTCAGTGTCTCCGGGCACCGCTTGGGCACGATGGAAATCGAATCCGCCTTGGTATCGCATCCCATGGTGGCGGAAGCCGCTGTCGTCGGAAAACCGGATGCAATCAAAGGAGAGTCGATTTGTGCCTATGTCACCCTCAACGAAGCAGATCAAGGTCAATCTCAAGAGGAACTCATTCAGGAGCTCAAGAAACACGTAGCCAATCAAATTGGAGCGATTGCTCGTCCTGATGAAATTCATTTCACCGAGCAATTACCAAAAACCCGCTCTGGCAAAATTATGCGCCGACTGTTGCGCTCGATTGCTTCGGGAGAGGAAATTGTCGGAGATATGTCTACCCTGGAAGACCGTTCTGTGCTGGATAAATTGCGGGGGCGCTAAAAGAGATAAAAACTACACGCTATCCCATAGAGGTGCCAGGCTAAGTACAAAGCCAGGGAGAACATCTTCCCCCGATAGACTTATAGGAGATTCTAAGATTTCCACCTCTTGACCTTGGCGATATATCTCCACTCGTTGATGCTTGGGGTCTATCAGCCATCCCAACTGCACCCCATTATCAATGTATTCCTGCATCTTGCTCTGTAGGGTTTTCAGCTTGTCCGTGGGTGACCGCAGCTCTACTACAAAGTCAGGGGCCAGAGGGAGAAACTTGGTGGGGTCTGGATTCAAGGCTTCTAGTTTTTCCCATCGCACCCAAGAGGCATCGGGAGAGCGATCTGCTCCGTTTGGGAGTCTAACCCCTGTGGAAGAATCAAAGGCGATGCCTAAATTATTAGAATCTACCCAGTTAAAAAGCTGTTGCGTAATCCTACCGCTCCAATTTCCTGTTTTCCATCCCGTTGGGGCCATAATCAACAGCTCTCCAGTTGCCGAACGCTCAAACCGCAGATCACGGTTGGCCTGACACAGTTTGAAAAACTGCTCATCAGTGAGTTCAATAGGTTGTACATCTAAAGTGATGGTGTCCATGCTGTGATCATAAAAGAATTGTTATGGAAATAATCTTATCCAGGGCTGCTGTAATCACGTCAGTTCGACGAGACTAAAAGATGGCAGGAGGCTAATGAATTGTGACGGGCGCTTCCAGGCGCAAATCGCGCGATGAGGTGCCCACATACACCTTGCGCGATCCTGTTGCGGTTGCCCAGCGCTTGGCACCTACTGACCAGTATTGAAACCGACGTAGCGGAAGGTGCACGGAGACGGTGCGCGATTCGCCAGGGTTCAGCGTGATTCTGTCGAAGCCTGCCAACGCACGTATCCCAAACTGCACTCCAGCGGGCTGATCCGACGGAGCACCGAGGTAAACTTGTGGAACCTCGTCGCCCACGACGGCACCTGAATTCTTCACCTGGAACGTCACGTCAACGCCATGGTCGCCGACGGGCGCAACCTTCAGTCCTGAGTACTCGAACTTCGTGTAGGATAAGCCGTAGCCAAAGGGGAATAGCGGCTCAATATTTTTCTTATCAAACCACCGATAGCCGACATAAATGCCTTCAGAGTAAGTTGTTTTGCCGTCCACCCCTTCGTTTGTGCGTTCCGGATAGGCTGGGTCATTCGCTGGCATGTCTTCGAATCGTCTCGCCCAGGTAAACGGCAGTCGTCCGGCAGGGCTCTTCTTGCCGAGTAGGATGTTGGCTGTCGCCCAGCCACCTTCATCGCCTGGCCACCACATCTGCAACACTGCCTTAACTTTTGCCAACCAGGGCATCGCAACCGGCTGACTTACATTCAGCACGACGATCGTGTTTGGGTTTACCGCGGCGATGTCTTCAATCAGCTTGTCCTGATCGCCCGGTAAATCAAACTTAGGTCCGGCAAACACTACCGTGGTTTTGGCCTGTTTCGCCGTTGCGACCGCTGCTTCATAATTAGCCTTCTGCTGTTGCGGGGTCACCCAATTCAAGCGCACCTGCACAGGATTGTTGGAACTGTCGGGCCGCGTTGAGACGGAGATAGCATGGGGGCCGGCAGTCAAGCGCAGCTTCACTCGGACGTTGTCCAAGCCGTCCGTGGTAGGGAGGATATCGTGCTGGCCAGCCTGGGTGATGTCTCCGTGGAGCCGATTCCGCTCAACGTGAGCTACACGCTTGCCGTCAACCAGCAGATTCGAAAAGCAACCCAGCACCTGGAGATGCAGCCAATACGTACCTTTTGCTGGGATGGTCAATGTTCCTTTCCACTTATTGGTGGAGTTTGCAGGCAGTGCTTTTCCGCTGGACTTCGTGAAGTCAATTTGTGAAGCCACTTGTGCAGGAGCACCATTGCCTGAACGGTGCTCAAGTCCAGGCTTGCCATCATGAGAGAGGAACTCTGGTGGAATTGGCGTGCCCGTCAGATCGTTCGCTACGGCATAGGTAAGCTTTACTTCTTTATCAGCGTGAGTGATGTTCTTCAGAGCCTCAAACGTGCCTATTTGGCGTTCTGGCAGCCCGACAGCCTTCTCTACGGGTATTCCAACAGCGATGGTCTGACCTGCGCCTGGGCCAATCAAGGCGAGAGACTGTACGTCGCTCTTCTTCAGCGGAAGCGCCTTTTCGTTTTTCAGTAAAACGGCGGCATCCTCGCTGGTCTTCTGAATGATCTGGGCGTTTTCCTCCACTACGGAAGGTGTGATCTCATGCTTCGACTTGCCAGCGAGCAAACCGAATTTGTCCATCTGGCAGAGCACGCGTCCGGCCGCCATGGTGATAGTCGCTTCCGCGACAAGGCCGTCTTGGACTGTCCTTTTGAGGTTAGTAGTTGGCTGCGGCTCTGGTTGCGAAGCCCCCGCTGTGCCCGCTGGTTCCTCCGGCAAGCCATCCGCTATCGCGTCTTTTCCGTTCTCGGGATTGGGCAGCCAGAGAGGCACAGGCGTTCCGTTCTCAAAAAATGAAGAGATCCGCGCCACCAGAAGACTAATAGCTTTGATAACGGGACGCATAAACGTTCCGTTATCAAAAAATGAAACGGTCCAGGGGTCTGAAATCGGCCCCGGCATTTCCATATCTAGGCCAGCATTGATGAAATCAGTCGCGTGTGTGGCGCCCCAGTCAGACGTCACGAATCCCTTGAACCCAACTTCTTTCTTCAGTATCTCGTTGAGTGTTTCGGAGTTGCCGCAGGAATAAGGTCCGTTGATTTTATTGTACGAGCACATGATGGAGGACACTTCGGCTTCGACTGCATCCGCAAAAGGCGCAACGTAGATTTCGTGGAGGGTCTGCTGATCGACGAAGACGTTTTTGCCGTCGGTGTCGTATGCCACGTAGTGTTTTGCTTGCGCCATGACCCCCTGACTCTGCACGCCGCGAATGAATGCCGCGCCGATCTGACCGGTCAGCAGTGGATCTTCCCCATAGGTGTTGTAACCGCGGCTAAACATGACATCCCGATCGATGTTGATAAATGGCTCAAGCACTACATCAATGCCGTGCGATCTCGCCTCTCGCCCCACTAAAATGCCGTTCTGCTTTGCGTCCTCACGGCTGAACGTCGCGGCCAGTCCCATCGTCGCGGTAGGCGCGGCAGATGGGACACGCGTTAACACGCCAGGGGGCCCGTCCGCCAGTCTTAACGAAGGAATCCCCAAGCGAGGTATTCCTGCTAAGTAGCCGGCTTGTCCCTGGTATGTGGATGGGTCTTCGACAGTTCCATGGACCATCGCTATTTTCTCGTCCAGCGTCATCTGGCTGAGCAGCTTGTCGACGCGCGGGTTGTCGGTTACCGGAGGTATCGTCTGCGCAGTAGCGAATAAGGTGCAATTTAGCACCACAAACGCAGCAACTGCAGCGCACCCAGGAATTCTGCAATGAATCAAAATCGGGCTCTGCTGATTGAATATGGCCTTCTTGGTTATTCGCCCCCATGGACTTGGCATCAGGATAGTCTCCGGAAGCGCAATAGATCATAGAAGATGATTTTAACTTGGTAGTAACTATCGATAGACATGCTCAAGTCCTGCCCACAGGGTAGGTAGTTGGGGGGCTGGGGGCTATTTCCTAAAGGTATGGGTCAATGAGAATGGTATTCTGAAGCCTATGTACGTCCTGGGAATCATCTGTCACGGGCAGCACGAAGCTGCCGCAGCGCTCTTGGCTGATGGGAAAGTAATTGCAGCGGCTGAAGAAGAGCGCTTCAGTCGGAATAAATTTGACAGTTCTTTCCCGAAGCAGGCGATTCAATATTGCCTTGACTATGCGGGAATCAAAAGCAGCCAGCTCAGTGCGGTGGGCTTTGGGTTTGACCCAAGGCGCAAATTAGCGGAAAAAGCGGCTCATATGCTCAAGTTTTGGCCTGAGTCCATGACTTTGGTGAAGACCAGGGGCAAACTGCTGGACCGTATGAACCGCATTGTGGAACAGGTGCGTGAAGAGCTGGACTATACAGGCCCTGTGATGCGCCTAAATCATCATCTCTGCCATGCAGCCAGTACGTTTTATGCCTCTCCCTTTGAATCGGCCTCCGTGCTGACCCTGGATGGGGTGGGCGACTGGGAAAGCGTCTGGTGGGGTGTGGGTGATGGCCATGGCCTGCGCGAACTGGGAACTATTGACTGGCCGAATTCGATTGGTCATGTCTACAGCGCCTTCACGGACTACCTTGGCTTTAAGCCCTTTAGTGACGAATATAAGGTGATGGGATTGGCTCCCTATGGAGCACCCAAGTATCTAGAGAAGGTCGCCCAACTCATGTATCCGACGGATACGGGGATCGGTATCGACTACAGCTATTTCAACTATCAGGTGGGTAAATCCCCTCGCTATAGTCCGCGCCTTGTGGAACTCTTCGGTCCAGCCCTGAGAGAGAAAAATAATGAGGAGGTCCCCCAACACTATCGGGATATTGCTTCTTCTCTGCAAGCCCAAACCGAATTGGTGATTTTCCACTTAGTCAAACGCCTTATTCAAGAAACAGGCAACCGGAATCTTTGTCTGGCCGGTGGGGTTGCGATGAATTCCGTAGCCAATGGCAAGCTGATCAGTGAAGGCTATGTGGACCATCTCTATGTTCCCCCCTGCGCTTCTGATGCTGGAGTAGCCTTGGGTGCAGCCTATTTGGCTCATTTGGAAGTAGGCGGTACGCAGGAACGTCATCACCTGGACACCGGACTGTTAGGCCCTGCCTATGACGATAAAGACCTGGAAGCGGCTCTGAATAAGGCTGGATTAGTCTATGAACGCCAAGCGGATATTACCCAGAAGGTAGCCGCGATGTTGGCCGATGGAAAGGTTATCGGTTGGTTCCAGGGGCGTATGGAATTTGGACAGCGTGCTTTAGGGAGTCGCTCCATTGTGGCAGACCCACGCCGGGCCGAAATGAAAGATATCGTCAATGCCAAAATCAAGTTCCGGGAAATGTTTCGCCCGTTTGCGCCTTCGGTTTTGGAAGAGCGGGCCACAGAATTTTTTGAGATCCCCGTCGGGGGTCAAGCCGATTTCATGACTCAGGTTTATCCGGTTCGTCCCAACGCCGGGATTCCTGCCGTGACTCATGTGGATGGTTCTGGACGGGTACAGACGGTCAAAAAATCCGTCAATCCCCGCTATTGGCAGATGATTGCCCATTTTGATGAACTGACGGGCATACCTGTCGTGCTCAACACTTCTTTCAACGTCAAAGGTCAGCCCATTGTGAATACCCCCACAGAAGCGATTGAGACATTCCTCGCCACCGAAATGGATGGTTTGGCGCTCGGAGACTTCTTGGTGTTGAAGTGAAGCCTCTTTCCTGGCTTGGACCTCTCCCCTACTCAATCTTCAGGTTGCTGAAAACCTAACTGCCGGGTGATAGCCCAAAGCACCACAAAGACAATACCCAGGAAGACGAGACCAATGAGTCCTGATAAAGGATTCCCTGGAATTACGCCTGTGACCAGGGGCGAGATCGCGCCGGTGTATTTGACCAAGCCCATCGAATTCACCACCGTCAGCACCCAAACACAGCCCCCATGAAAACCAATGGCAAGGCCCAGTCGGCTATTGGTCCACCAGCGGCAATAGACTAGGACCAGACCAAAAGCCCATAGGCCAGGAAATTGAGGCCAGGTAGCGAGGATCGCATCCAAAGGCCTCAAGAAATGGGCAATTGCAAATACCAAACTGGTCAAATACTGAGCAGACGTCAGCCCGTAGTCTCGACCGAACTGATTGACGAGAAACCCCCGGAAAAGCAATTCCTCCATGAATGCTGCCCCTACTCCCACGGCAAAGCCTTCTAGGAACAGTAAAGGAAGAGAACCTGCCACTTGAAGCTGGCTGAAGTCAAACGTTACCCAGCCAAAAATTCCTTGGGTGAGTAGGAGTAAACCACACAGCACACAGCCTAAGCCAATCCCTAGTCCAAACCCTAGGAAATTCCGTCGGTCTCCCTTCAGTCCATATTGGGAAAAAGGTTTATGGTCCAGGAACTTAGAAAATCCCCAGAGTACCGTTGGAATGATCAGATAGAGAATGACTGCTACCCCGATATTTTGGGTATTGGTGAGGGCTTGTCCCCAAGTCCAGCCCGTCCCGAAAAGCCATAGGGATACCAACGGTGCCCATAGAAGTGCAACCATTCCAAGAAAGAGAAGCAAACGTCCTGGGGTTTTAAGTTTGGCAAGTCTATCGATGACGTTACTCAAGGGCAATCTCACAAATCATCAGCGCCAGATTTGGGTCTAAATAGACCCACGACAGAAGTAAAGCCATGCAGGTAGGTCTCAGACCCTACCGGACCAATTTCGCCATTACAGAAAAAACCTCCCACAGGAATCGGTCCCAAATAGCGTTGGATGCAGTTTAAATCATGGTCCGGGACTCCATAAAGCTGCTCCCCGCGTCCCAGACAGGAAAACAGCAGGGCTCCTCGGGCCTGCTGTCCATGTTCTGCGTGATATCGAGACAACAGGAGGTGAATATCTTCCGCAGAAGTCCGACCATCCCGGATATGAAATTGGATCATCTGACCGGGACGTAAACGGGCTCCTACCGCTAAAGCTCCCTCTGAACTGATTCCCATCAGCGTACGGATCAAGAAAGTTCCGGTCGCCGTTTTTTCTCCCCCAGAGACGTTCATGAGACTGCCTCCGACTTCACCGCTGAGAATGCCGATCGAAAGGGAATGACGGGCTAATTCGCGGTCACGGTCATTGAGTTCACTCAGTACATCTCTTAACACTTCAATCACGGGTTGGTCTTCGAGCGCATAGAGTAGATGTCGTTCGCTGTGGGTGATTTTGAAGGGAGGGCCAATCGGTTTACAGCCTTGAGCCACGACGGTATCCAAGACAATATTTCCAACAAAGCCGACCCCCACGGTGCCTTCGCTATATATTTTCTCTTGTCCAAAAAGATATCGAGCACCACTGACCAGGCCTCCGATCTTCGCGCGCTGGGGAAAGGCAAAGTCCATTCCTTGGAGCAAATCGGTGATTCTTTGTCCATCACTGAGCAGCATAAAGTCTGGTTGTACATCCCCAGGGATCCTTAGAGCTTTGATCCAGCGATCAGGACGGCTATCTAAGTCTGGAATGTCTCTAGGACTCAAATAAAACGGGTAGAGGTCTACTCCTGGCAACGAGGCTGCAACCAGTGCTAAAGAAGGCGTACTTTCTACTTCTTGCCCCCCGCCAATGCTGCCGCCTCCGGTGCAACCTAGAAATATGCCAGAGGGCAAATGCTCTGCGAGAAAAGGAGCCACCCACTGAAAATTTCCACTGAAACCAGGAGAAATAAAAGCGATCACCAAATCGGCTCTACGCCCTTCCAATTGGTTCTGAATGTGAGATACACAGGCATCTAATGCCTGATATAGGGAAGGTAAGCTGGATAGAGCGGAGGCCCACTGCATGGTGGATGCGGTGGCAGTTGGTGAGTTCATCCCTTCATCATGTCATGGCTCTCTACAGAATCCAAATAAAAAGAATTTCCTCAAACAGGCTCCAGTAAAGCTTATAAGGCCTTTGAAGCAGCTATTTATCTGCTATTTGTTTAATTGATAACCGAAAGCATGGGTAATATCTGATAATAAATTAAGTATGGAATTCCCATACTTCCTGAAGGAGCTTTTTTTCCCCGGTATCTATGGACATACCTATATTCTTGGCTGCGGCAGCTGTAGCACCTACTCTGTCGTGGCCTGAGATTACTTTTAGACTTTTTGCAATTTTATTTCTGGTACTCCTGAATGGCTTTTTTGTAGCCGCCGAGTTTGCCCTCATTGCAGTGCGCCGTACGCGCATTGAGCAGTTGGTAGAAGAAGGAAACCGAGCGGCTGAAGCGGTACAGCATGCGCAGAAGGACCTAGACAAAGCGCTATCGGCTAGCCAAATCGGAATCACGCTTGCTTCCCTCGCTTTAGGATGGGTAGGAGAACCCACCATCTCTGCTATTTTGATGCCCTTCTTTGAAACGGTGGGCCTGCATGAGTTTCTAGGAAAGTTGCCTTTCGCGTCTAGTGAAAAAAGTGTAGAAGTCTTTTCCATTGCCCTCGCTTTTTTCCTTATTAGTTACATGCATATTGTTTTGGGAGAGTTGGCTCCAAAATCTATTGCTATCCAGTACGCAGAAAAAACAGCCCTGACCGTGGCGCAGCCAAGTCAGGTCTTCTACTACCTGTTTGCGCCCTTCATGAAAATCTTGAATTTTTCATCCGACCTCGTGCTCAAGATGCTCAAGGTGGAACCTGTTGAGAACATTCACCATACTGGTCTCTCGGCGGAAGAGCTTCAGTTGATGATTGCGGCTTCTTCGGAATCAGGAGCTTTGGAAGAAGGAGAGCGAGAACTGCTTTCTAATATCTTTGAATTTGGCGATGTGGTTGCCAGTGAGGTCATGGTCCCACGCACCCGCATTAACGCTATTGAGATAGACAGTACCTTCCAAGACTTGTTGGCAGAAGTCGCTGCCACAGGACATTCTCGCTATCCGGTCTATGAAGAATCCATCGATGAAGTTCGTGGGTTTATTCACATCAAAGATGTTCTTGCTAAAATGGCGACCTCTAGCATGGACCTGAATGCTCCGCTAACAGACCTTCAGGTCATCCGCCCGGTACGGTTTGTTCCAGAATCCAAGCGACTCCAAGAATTGCTTCCGGAGATGCAAAGAGACCGTCAAGCGATGGTGATTATCGCCGATGAATTTGGCGGTACCGCCGGTCTGCTCACCATCGAAGATATGGTGGAGGAGATTGTGGGGAGCATCATCGACGAAGGAGAAGAAGTCCTCGCCACGATTACGACCCTGGATGAGACGACTTCAGTGGTCCAGGCCCAAGCAAATTTGGAAGAGGTGAACGAGCAATTAAAACTCAACCTGCCTACTTCGGATGAGTATCAAACGCTGGGTGGATTCTTGATCTATCACCTTCAGAAGATTCCTGAAGAAGGCGAGAAATTTTTGTTCGAAGGTACCGAATTTGCCGTTCTAGAAGTGAATGGTCCTCGCCTTGAAAAAATCAAAGTCACGATCTTGCTTGACCCGTCCAAACAAGATGATTTGACCTCGACGGTATCCAAAGATTGATCTCTCGCTATCCACACAGGTTTCTGCTTCGTGTAATGCTTACAATGGCCTAAATCCGCCAAGATAGAGAACATATTCCCCATGACCACTCCGATTAAAATTCTAGGATTCTGTGGTAGCCTCCGACCTCAATCCTTTAGCCGTGCCGCACTCCTGCTCGCGCTAGAAATGGCCGAAAAGCAAGGGGCTTCCGTAGAATTTTTTGATCCTCTGGTGCATATCCTTCCCTTTTGCACGGGCGCCAAGGAATATCCTGACTACCCGGCGGTCGAACTCTTGAAGAAAAAGTCCACCGAAGCCGATGCCTTTATCCTGAGTACCCCGGAGTACCACGGAAGTTTCAGCGGGGTGCTGAAGAACACCTTGGATCTGCTCAGTTTCGATGAGTTGAGTGGCAAAATCTTTGGAGCTATCAGTGCTTTGGGAGGAGTTCACAACTCCAATGCCCTGAATGATTTGCGTATTGTGACCCGACAGGTTCACGGCTGGATGGTCACCGAGCAAATAGCTATTCCTCAAGCTTGGAAGCAATTCGATGCCGAAGGTAAATTGACCGATCCTAAGTTGGAAGAGCGTTTAGAAGGTCTGGTTACCGCTGTTGTAACCAAAACCAAGCTCTTGCGACGGTGAGGGTTAAGTCTCGTCCCCAAAAATCATTCTTCCCCCTGAATCTGGGAAATGCTGAACAAGGCGCGAAAAGGAATATTGGCTGCGTGATAAAGCTCTTCTCCTCCTTGTTCTCGGTCTACCACCGCCAGGATGCCCAGGACTTTCCAGCCCATATTCCGCACCGCTTCCACGGCTTTTAGGGCAGAGCCGCCTGTGGTAACGACATCTTCTAAAATGACGACGCCACTCCCTGCCGGTAACGGTGGACTTTCTACCTGGGCATTTTTGCCATAGCCTTTGGGTTCCTTGCGGATTAGAAAGGCACTAAGCGGCTTTTCTTTGAGGTAGGAAACCATGGAAACTGCCGTTGCTAAGGGGTCAGCTCCCATGGTCAGGCCTCCAATGGCCACGGTGTCTTTGGGGAGCAGGTTAAAGAGCAAAGTGCCAATCAACCAGGCTCCTTCTGGATCTAGAGAGACTTGTTTGACATCAATGTAATATTTACTAGCTTGACCGGAGGAAAGGGTGAAATCCCCGGTGCGATAGGCTCGTTCGCGGATCAATTGCAGTAAGCGATGTTCTTCTTGTTCAATAAATTTGGGATACATAGGGATCTAGCCTAGAACGCTTTTAGATTCTACTAGGCTGTTTCGTCCTTTCTATCTAGCGATCATCCCGATAGAGCGGTTTTTCCTGAGGATCAAAGGTTTCCATAAGCCCCTGCGTGATGGCATGGGAGAGCAGTCCCAAAGGTCCGGCGAACAGACAAAGAATCAAAGAATGAGTGGTCCAGACCCCCGTTCGCTGCCCTTTCCAGTAAATCCAACGGCCTACGAAAAGGTCCATCACCAAAAAATGGATCCAGGCAACGGCTGTAAACTGTTCTTTGCTAAAGATCTTTGCAAGATCCTTCAATTGAGGATTAGACAGTACTTTGATAGATTCAGGCGTAAGCGCCCCAAAGAGTAAAAAGAGATAGAGTCCTGCCAAAAGCGCATAGGGAATTAGAGACTGCATAACCCAACGCGTAAACTTCCAATTGGGCAACAAAATCATCAAAGCCCAAAAAGGTAAGACCGCTATATTTGCTGCTTGAAAGACTAAAGCAATCGACGTTCCCATATACCTATAAGCTACACGCCCAACGCACAATGATCGCTTTTCATACTAAATATGAGCAGCTTTGCTGTCAGTTTATTCATGGCTTAATGGCGATGCGGTGTGCCCATGGCTGACAAATCAGCCAAGACCTCCTAGCCTGGAATAGTCTTGTGATTTGTTCGTCTATGAATCTTCTCCACGGTAAGGCTCTGTTTTTTGCGTTTCTGATAGCCCCTCTCTATGTTCCTGCTGTTAGGGCTGAAGCGCTCTTTTTAGAAAGTGCGAAAACGCGGCAGGACCCAGCTAAGGGAGAATTTGACCCGTTTGTCGTGATCAAAGGCTTAACCCAGAATCCCGAGGGCATTTGGACCTCAACCGCAGCTAAATCTAAGCCAACTCCAGAAGCTGCCAAACCTGAGCCTCAGGCATCGGCTGCCTCTTTTTCCGGAGAAAAAGTATTATCGCCCTTGACGATGCCGGAACTGGTGATTCAAGACCCTGCTACAGGGCGTCGGATTGTTTTGGGAAAAAATGAGAGCTTCCCGATTCCTGGAAATACGGCAGATCCTTCGATCGCCCAGGAAAAGCTCCTTTATCCTTTTAGCCAGTCTTTCCTGCTCACCATTCCCTATGGTCTCCGAGCTCATCCAAGCACCGGAGTACCCAGTTTGTATCGGGGGGGAGGTATTGCTGCTCCCAAGGGGACTCCAGTGCTTGCTTCTTTCTCTGGGAGTGTCTTGACGGCAGGTGCTATGGGCAACTTGGGCAATGGAGTGGTTTTGGGGCATGGCAATGATCGCCGGACGCGGTATGGGCACCTGGAAAAAGTTTTGGTCCGCCCTGGAACTTTTGTAGTTCAAGGTCAAAAAATTGGTTTGGTCGGAGAAACGGGCCAGGTGAGCGAACCCTTGCTCCATTTTGAGATATGGCAGCGAGAGAAAAAAGAATGGACCGCCAAAAATCCTACCGCTTTACTTAAGTTCGACGCCAACACCTACAAGGCGGCGATGAAGTTCCAATCCCTCTCCAGCCGATCTGTTCGAGGGGTTAAAGGAGTTCCAACCCGATTACCGCAACCTCCCAAATTATTGAAATAAGATCGGGCTTCTGTCTTTTGATAGCATGAGAGACGTTCTAAATCTGAGCTAGCAGCCTAGAGGAATTCCCTTGATCGAACGCTATACCCTCGCCCCGATGGCCGCAGTGTGGAGCGATGAACAAAAATACCGCAATTGGCTGGACGTGGAAATAGCAGCCTGTAAGGCCATGAACCGTTTGGGCCAGATTCCTTCGGAAGCCTTAGAGGAAATCAAGACTAAAGCTAATTTTTCCGTAGAACGGATTGCTGAACTTGAAGCTGAAGTGAAGCACGATGTGATCGCTTTTTTGACGAATGTCAATGAACACGTAGGTGAGGCCGGACGCTACATTCATCTCGGCATGACCAGTTCAGACGTTTTGGATACGGCTTTGGCCCTCCAGCTCGTCCAGACCATCGATCTGCTGCTCAGCGTCCTGGAAGATGCCATTGAAGCGGTACGCAGTAAAGCTAAGGACCATCGATACACAATCATGGTAGGCCGTACCCACGGTATTCATGCGGAACCGATGACCTTTGGGTTTAAGCTCTGTGGTTGGTTGGCAGAGTTGGAACGTCATCGTGAACGTTTGCAGCAAACTCGGGTACGGGTGGCCGTGGGCAAAATTTCCGGAGCCGTCGGTACCTACGCCAATATCGATCCCCGTGTGGAAGCGTGGACCTGTGAAGACTTAGGCTTAACGCCCGACCTGGCTTCCACCCAAATCATTGCGCGCGACCGCCATGGTGAATTTGCGCAAACCCTGGCCCTGCTCGCTTCCTCGATAGAGCGTTTCTGTGTGGAGATTCGTAACCTCCAAAGAACCGATGTTCTAGAGGTGGAAGAGTTCTTTGCCAAAGGGCAAAAGGGTTCTTCGGCGATGCCCCACAAGCGCAATCCTGTGACTTCAGAGCAGCTCACGGGACTAGCGCGGATTGTACGCAGCAATGCTATCGCTGCTTGGGAAAATATACCTCTTTGGCATGAGCGGGATATTTCTCATAGCTCTGTAGAGCGGGTGATTTTGCCGGATTCTTCGATTCTGCTTCATTACATGCTGGTAAAGTTTACAGACCTGACCCGTAATTTGCTGGTTCACGAAGAAAATATGGCCCGTAATTTAAATGTCTATGGAGGTGTGATTTTCTCTCAACGGGTCCTGCTCAGTTTGGTCAGTAAAGGAATGAGCCGTGAAGAGGCCTATCGCTTGGTCCAACGCAATGCCCATAGTGCCTGGAATACCGAGAGTGGAAGCTTCAGGATTAACCTGTTGGCGGATCCAGAGGTCATGGCCCATCTTTCTGAGGATGAATTGGAAAACTGTTTCGACCCCAAGGAACACCTGAAAAATCTGGAACAGGTATTCGCACGGTTGGGTCTTGGTTAGCCTTCCAGCACACTGGAACTCTGTAGACTCCCCACCCTACTATGGATGAACGTTCTAAGCTGCTCCAGCCGATCCTCTTTCCTTTGTTGATAGAGTGGTTCTTCTATCTAATTGCGACCGCCAATATCTTATTGGTTGTTTTTGACCTAACTTATCTTGAATTTAGAACTTTTTATCTCACGAATGACTACCTTAGTCTGGAGCCTGTGGTCAAACTCTATGATTTCTATAAAGGGGCAGAGCCTAATCTTTATACGCAGAAGTATATAGATACGGCACAAGATGTTAAATCACGATATATACAGAATCCTCAGGACCCAGAAATCCCTAAGCTGCTTTTGGATTTGCAAGCGCAGAGTAAGGACATCATTGATAAAGATCCCTTCGCGCGGGTAGGGAGGACAGGGAGTCTAGAGAGAATTAAAAATAGAATTCGCACGTATATGGGAAATGAGAGTTCTACTCAATCCTTTAAATCATTTTGGTCTTTAGAAAACATCAATAGAGATAAAGAAGCTTTTTCTTTCTATGAAAAAAAATTAGAGCCCCTCTTCAAATCTAATTACTATCGTGAATATGGTGAAGATGGTGAGTTTATTGATAAATTTTGGCAAATTGATCTTTACTTTATAGGCATATTCGCTGCTGAATTACTGATCAGAGGAGTGTATATCTCAAGAAGAGCAAAGATTGGTTTTCGGCAAGCCTTGAGTACACGATGGTATGACTTTTTCTGGCTCATATTCACCGTTCATTGGGGTTGGTTAAGGCTTTTGAGACTTATTCCTTATATTATTCGTTCCGATCAGTTGGGAACTCCTGTAGACAAGATTGTTGATTATATTAATGACCGCTATTCTATTATCCTGGCTGATAAAGTGTCTGAACTGGTAGTACTTCAAATTATTGACCAGATAGAAAATACTATCCGCCGCACCAATTATCTGGATGGACTCCAACCTTCTAGCTCATCTAAGATCAACTATAAATTGGATGGATTTATTGACCGTCAGTCTCAGATTTTAGTCGATTCTGTTTTGCCTGACTTGAAACCTGAAGTGGTCCAGCTTATCCATCATGTCTTGACGGCTGGACTAGAAGATAATCCAGCCTACCAAGTGCTCCAGAAAACCCCTGTCTTGGGTAAGTTGCCAAATGCTGCTTTAGAGCGTTTTATCGGGAATATTTATGGAGCTATCCTTAATATTGCCAAGGATGCTAGTACAGACTCTGAAGGAAAGGACCTTACGGAACAGTTGGTGCGAAAATTTTCTGAAAAATTTGCAGTAGAACTGAGAACACAAAATATTGATAATGAAGTGCGCGATATCTTGATCGCTGTTTTAGAAGAAGTGAAACAAAATTATCTTCGACAAAGAAGGCTCTGAAGCTGATGAACCGCCTCGGTTTACCTACCAATTCATTGGTGAATGACCTTCGTTTAGCGATAGGAACAGCTTTTGTCCTCACTCAGCCTGAGGAGTTGAGGGTGTACGAAACCGATGCTGGACGCATGACGAAAAGTCTGCCTGGGATAGTCACGCTGCCAAAGTCTACTGAAGAAGTGGTCGAAATCGTCAAAATTGTCCAGCGCTATCAACGTCCGTTTACGGCAAGAGGGTCTGGCACGGGGCTTATGGGGGGAGCAATTGCCAGCCAAGGGGGCGTTGTGGTGAGTATGGCCCGGATGAATAAAATCCTGGAAATTGACGTGGCTAATCGGGTGGCGGTCATTCAGCCTGGGGTGACTAATGCATGGCTCTGTCAACAGGCCTATCCCTATGGGTTGTACTTCCCGCCAGACCCCACTTCCCAATTTGCTTCCAGCTTGGGAGGACATGCTGCTGTGAATATGAGTGGGCCCCACAGTCTAAAGTATGGAAGTACTGCCAACCATATTCTTGGAATAGAGATGGTTCTGGCAGATGGACAACTGCTCAGAGCAGGGGGCAAGGTCTTGGAGTCTGCTGGGCTGGATTGGGTTGGCCTCATTGTTGGTTCAGAGGGTACCCTTGGCATTATTACCAGGCTAGTGGTGCGCCTGTTGCCTGTGCCCCCTACTAGGCGCACCTTTGCTATAGTTTTTGATCGGCTTAACGATGCGGCAGAAGCGGCCCTCTTATTGTTAGCGAGAGGCTTGTTGCCTGCGGCCCTGGAACTTATCAATAGCACCGTCATAACAGCCCTATTGAACGCCTGTCCCCAATTACAAACCATACTGCAAGGTACTCGCTTTGACGCAGAGCAGGCTCTTCTACTCGTTGATTTGGATGGAGTGAAGAACCCCACCATGGGCTTAGACACTCAGGAAAAAGTTCTTCAGGGGATTTGCCAGGAATTGAAAGCCCCGCTTTGTTATAGGGCCAAAGACGCACAGGAGGGTACCTTCCTTTGGCAAGCCTACCACCAAGCTGTAGGAGCTACAGGTCGACTGGCGAATGCCTATTTCCTTCAAGATGGAGTAGTACCGCTTTCCAAACTTCCTGAAGTGGTGAATCGGCTCAGTGCGGTTGGACGCAGCTATGGACTGAAGGTCGGCTATCTCATTCATGGGGGGGAGGGTCATCTATTGCCCCTGTTGCTCTACGACAAAAAAGACCCGGAGCAGATCAGCCAAGTGCGTCAGTGTGGGATGGAAATGATGCAAATCTTCATGGCGGTCGGGGGAAATATTGGAGGAACTTCCGGGATTGGCTTAGAAAAACGGGAAGCTTTGTCCCGATTTTTCCAACCTGCAGACCTGGAAGCAATGAAAAAAATTCGTGGGGTCTTTGACCCAGAAGCTGTGTGTAATCCAGATAAAATATTTCTGTAAGCAAATGTAAAGTATGGTCAGAGTTCCTGTAACCCAAAATGTGGTACATGTAATCCTGACTTGCCAAGCCCTAAAAAGACCCTGCCATGAAAACGTTTTATGTCCTTTTAAGTGCACTTTTGCTCCTGTCCACTAGCCCTAGGGCATTTGCTCAGGAAAAAGCTGCACCTGCGAAACCTACAGCGGCTCCGGCTTCGGGTGTGGATGCTTTAGCCAACGAACTGGCTCAAAAGTTCACCCCGATCCGCATGCCTGGTTTCGAAATCAACCAGGTGCCATTCTCCTATCGATTTGCCGCTATCTGTAATGAAAAGACCAAAGAGATTTTAGAAGATTACTTTTCAACCAGTTTTAGTAGACAAGGTAGTGTAGTGCTCACCAAGCCAGAGCAACTACCCTCTAATTTTCGTAATGTTTCTAATTGCCCCAAATGCCGTGCAGAGAAAGAGTCTAGAAGCCGTATCGATAACTCTTTTGGGGACTGGTTGCGTCGGACTGCGACGAGTTTCCGAGACGAGGTGGCGGCCTTCTGCAAAACGCGTAAATGAAGTATGCTCACAATTACTCTGAATCTATAAAGCCTTTTCACTAATTTGTAACGGCAAAAACTGATTCGAGTGAAGCACGATATATTGTGCCCGTAAAGTGTGCCTATTGCATGCGGTCTAGCATGGCTATGGCTATCTATATAAAGTCCAGAATAAAACCCGAATTAACCACGCTTTTAGCGATTGGTTGCGTGCGACCCCCCAAAGCTTTCGTGAAGAAGTATCTACTTTTTGTGAAACCCGTGTTTAGCTTGGGATATGCACGCTTTTACCCTCGGCCCAGCCCGGTTTACCTGCCTTTCCCCTTCGCTTGTTCGTCTAGAATATTCCTCCTCGCCCTTCCATCAGTTTGAGAACCGTAAAACAGTCCAGGCGTACACGCGCGGTTCAGGTATTCCTTGGCTCGACGTCAAGGTCACGGCAGAAAAAGTTGTGCTATCGACAGGGGTGCTCACCCTGACCCATATCCCAGATGGTCAGCCGTTTAGCCCTGAAAATCTCCACATCGCTTGGGAAAAGGAGAGTCTTAAAGGGGTTTGGACACCAGGGCAGGTGGACCTGCAAAATCTGGGGGGCACTGTCAGCAGTCTGGATATGGCTCAGCGCCAGTTTCTGCCTGAAGGTGTACATCCTGCCGGAGTCGGGCTGGACTATCCTGGGGCGCAAACCGTCCTTTATGCACCGACCACGGCTATCCACCAAAAGCTTAGATCCGAGGGTGAAAAGACAGCTTTTGAAAAGCCGCCCCTCTGGTACTTATGGCAACATCGTCAGGATGAACTGCCGGAAGAAGCGAGAAAGCTTCTATCCGAATGGCAAAAATGCCCACCCGGTATTCTCAGCGCTGCAGGATATTTTGTTTTGGATGATTCAGAGAGTGCTCTGGTCGATGACCAGGGAGCATTATGCGAGGACCTCCACCGCGAAGGCCAAGACTGGTACTTTTTTGCCTATGGCCATGACTATGCGCTTGCCCTGCAAGACTTTGTGAATCTCTGTGGACCGGTGCCTCTGGTCCCCCCTTGGACGTTTGGTGTTTGGTTTTCTGTTTATGGCCCGTTGGCGGCTCAGGACTATCAGGATTTGGTAGACCACTTCGATGGCCTGGATTTGCCCCTGGATGTTCTCGTCATCGATGTGGACTGGCATGACCATGGTTGGTGCGGTTGGGACTGGCAAAAAGAGCGTTTTCCTGACCCCGCTGCTTTCTTGTTTTGGGTCAAAGAACAGGGACTCCATCTGACCGCCAATGTCCACCTTGAAGGATTGCCTCCCACCGATAGCCATTTTGAGGGAGCATGTAAAGCTTTGGGCCTAGACCCCGATGCCGTTAGAGCCGGAGAGGTTTTTCCCGTAAAAAATCCGACCGTCGATTGGATTTTTGATTCCTGGCACGCGGATGGCGGTGGTGTGTTTATCCCTACCCCAGAAGAACGAGAGGTGGGCTGGCTTCTCTTTAACCTGGCTAAATCAAAAGAGGCCCAAGTGTTTTGGGATTATCTGCATCGTCCTTTGGTAGACCAAGGCATCGATTTCTGGTGGATTGATGGAGCCAATGCTCAAGCCACAGGCGTTCATTCCCAACTCTGGACCAATCATTTCTACTACACCCATCAGCAAGCCCAGACCCAGCGTCGTAGCTTGATATTATCGCGTACCGGTGGGATTGGTTCCCATCGCTATCCTGTTCAGTTCTCGGCAGATACCTTTTCCCATTGGGAAGTCTTGCAATTCCAGGTGGACTATACTGCCCGCTCGGGAAATGTGGGCGTTGCCTATCAGTCTCACGATATTGGTGGTTTCTTTGGTCCCCAGACCGGTATCGGCCCCATCGACCCGGAATTGTTTCTACGCTGGGTGCAGTTTGGTGCCTTAAGCCCTGTGTTTAGATTACACAGCGATCATGGACAACGAGAACCCTGGGCCTATGGAGAGAAGATCCTCCAGGCTGTCCGCCAAGCACTCCATCTGCGTGCTCGACTGTTTCCCTATTTCTACCACCTAAGCTGGGTTTGCCATCAGCGGGGATTGCCTCTATGCCGACCGCTGTACCTACACTACCCAGAAGATCCCAAGGCCTATGAACGCTTAGGAACATACTTGCTGGGACCCGATGTGCTGGCAGCGCCCGTTACCCAACCTGGAGAGCGGAAGCAGGTTTATTTGCCGGAAGGTCTCTGGATGCGTTGGCAAGATGGTTGCTACTACGAAGGCCCTGTACCCCTGGATCTTTGGGTTTCTTTAGAAGAAATTCCGCTCTTTATCCGCACGGGAGCTGTCATTCCTATGCAAAGTTTACCCAGTTCTCCCCAAAACCGATTGCCTGTTCCTTCGTCAACTCCAGTTGAATTTCATTGTTTTGGTGGGACAGAGCAGGCGGAAGGCTCTCTTGATTTTTATACAGATGATGGGGAAAGTCTGGATAGCGCGGACTGTCCACACCCCATAACGGTTCGCTTTAGCCATCAGCGGGGTGTTTGGCACCTTTGGGCGGCATCGGCAGTATCTTTAGTGCTACATAGTCCTATCGCGCCTAAACAAGTTTTCAGAAATGGTGAACCGCTAGAGGGGACAGCCTGGCAAGCCAGTTAAAGGGAATTTTTAAAATTCGTGCGCAATGCCCGCTTTTTATGGGAAACCTAGAAACAAGTTCATGATCTCTTTCGAGTTGCCAACTACTAGCAGTTAAGATAGGAAATGCCGCCAACTCATATCCCAATGACCGATATCGACAGCAATTCATCTGATTCTAATGCCCCTGCGCAGGAAGCAGAGAGTACTGAGCTGGAGAATGCTCTAGCCCAGGAAGTTTCTCGGCTGGTAAGCCAGCTCGATGATCTCAAACTGAGGCTTCTCGAGAAGGACCAACAACTTCAAGAGAAAGAGCAACAGTACACCCGACTCTACGCGGATTTCGAAAACTACCGCCGCCGTACCCAAAGGGAAAAGGATGACCTCCAGAGCAATATCAAAGCCGATGTTCTCAAAGAAGTCCTTACCGTAATGGACAATTTTGAACGGGCTAAATCCCAAATTCAAATCGAGACAGAGCGGGAAGAGACGATTAACGATAGCTATCAAGCGGTCTATCGCCAATTCTTGATGACTTTAGAGAAGCTGGGCGTAACTCCCATAGAAGCTCAAGGTAAGCCGTTTGACCCTGTGTTCCATGAAGCTGTAATGCAAATGGCTTCCGATGAACATACGGAAGAAACGGTTCTTGCTGAGTTTCAACGGGGCTACGTGATCGGCGATAAGGTCCTCAGGCATGCAGTAGTCAAAGTGGCTACGCCTACTTCTACCCTCACAGACCAGCCGTCTTCAGAAGATGCAGCAGGAGCATAATCGAAACCTATGAGTAAGGTAATTGGAATTGACCTCGGCACTACCAATAGCTGTGTAGCCGTTCTAGAGGGGGGAACCCCTGTTGTTATTACCAATACCGAAGGTGGGAGGACCACTCCCAGTATTGTTGGTTTTGCCAAGAATAGTGAACGGCTGGTAGGCCAGCTCGCTAAACGTCAGGCGGTTACCAATGCAGAAAATACGATTTTCTCCATCAAGCGATTTATCGGAAGACGTTGGCAAGATACGGAACTGGAGCGTTCACGGGTTCCCTATAAATCTCTTCAGGGTAAGGACGCTACGGTCAATATCGAAGCCCGTGGCAAAGTCTATACCCCCCAAGAAATTTCTGCCATGGTGCTTCAGAAGCTAAAGCTTGATGCTGAGTCGTATCTGGGAGAGGAAGTAACTCAGGCTGTGATTACAGTCCCAGCGTATTTCACGGATGCTCAGCGCCAAGCCACCAAAGATGCTGGAACGATTGCCGGTTTAGAAGTGCTACGCATTATCAATGAACCCACGGCTGCCGCTTTAGCCTACGGTTTGGACAGAACAGCATCACAACATCGCATCCTGGTCTTCGATCTGGGCGGCGGGACCTTTGACGTTTCTGTGCTTGAACTGGGCGACGGCATCTTTGAGGTGCGGGCTACAGCTGGAAATAACCACTTAGGGGGAGACGATTTTGATGATCGGATCGTTCAGTGGCTGATGCAAGAATTCAAAAAGACCCATAACTTAGATCTGCGTCACGACAAAATGGCGCTCCAACGCCTGAAAGAAGCTGCAGAAAAAGCAAAAATAGAACTCTCGACCACGGTTTCCACTTCAATCAATTTGCCGTTTATTACGGCGGATGCTACCGGACCAAAACATCTGGATACGACCCTCACCCGCGCTCATTTTGAAGAGTTGGCGGCAGACCTCATTGAAGGGACTATGGAACCTGTCCGGCAAGCCTTGAAGGATAGTGGGCTCTCCCCTGATGAAATTGAAAAAGTCCTGATGGTTGGAGGATCTACCCGTATTCCTGCGGTACAGGCTGCCGTTCGCCGCTTTATGGGTAAAGAACCGGACCGTTCGATTAATCCCGATGAGTCTGTCGCTCTAGGGGCTGCAATCCAAGGTGGAGTCTTAGGAGGAGAAGTCCAGGATGTCCTCTTGCTTGATGTCACCCCGCTTTCTATGGGCATCGAAACGATTGGGGGCGTGTTTAGCAAAATTATTGAACGCAATACCAGTATCCCTACCTGCAAAGCTCAAGTTTTCTCTACCGCTTCCGATGGTCAAACCTCTGTCGAGATTCATGCCCTACAGGGCGAACGGGCCATGTCCCAGGACAATAAATCCCTAGCCAGATTCCAGCTTTCGGGGATACCGCCTGCTCCTCGAGGCATTCCGCAGATTGAAGTGAGTTTTGAAATTGATGCCAATGGCATTCTTAAGGTCGGAGCCCTAGATAAGGGTACAGGTCGTGCTCAAACCGTTGCCATTACCAATTCTGGCGGTCTCACGGCACAAGAAATTGAGCGCATGCGTAAAGAAGCTGAAGACTTTGCAGAAGATGACCGGATACGTCGTGAACTGGCTGAAGTGCGTAACCAAGCAGATTCTCTACTGTATTCCTCTGAGAAGACACTTTCAGAAAACCGAGACCGGGTTCGTTCTGAGTTAGTCACAGCAGTTGAAATAGCTAGTCTAGAAGTACGGGCAACCCTGGATAATGATGACCAAACGCTACTGCGCGAACGCATGGCTGTCCTCCAACAGTCCTTGCTAGAACTAGGCGCTTCTGTTTATGAACAAGTAGAACGTACCTCTAGAGCGGCAGAAACGATTTAAAGCAGGCTCCGTTGTATCCCGTGGAAAGGTAGATACCTGCTTCGAGGCCTAGGGGTGGATTCCATAAGAATGGCTTCCTGAGGATCAAAAGAGCTAGCCTTTCCAGCTCGGATGAGGTGCATTAAGAATAAGTCTGTATAAGGCTTTCAGGGTCCTCAATTCACCTCACTAGACCGAGAACCGCTATAAGGCATGATAGCGGCAAAATCCTCCAGGGCCCCGTTCAATGAGGGGGCTCATCAACGCCAGGCTGATTTCAGACAAGCTATAGTCAGAGCCTAGCTCCGCGATCAAGGCACTTAGATTTATCCCCTCTGGTTCTGCCTGCAACTGGGCTAGCAGCAATACTCTCAAAGCAGAATCGGGCGAGAGTATCTCTTCTTGACTGAACAGTCTATTTTGGGCGGTGGCGATCCGTGTATCAAACCCCCGCAGTTCAAAGAAAAGTCCTTCTTCGGTGATAGACAGCCGCAAACACTGCCCTGGACCTAATAGAGCCAAGCGTTGCGTCAGGGCTTCTGAGAAAAGAAACCCGTCTTTATGCCAGACTTCAAAAGTGTGATCTTCGGGCTTTAAATCTAGCCCTAGATCCAGACCGGTAGCTTGATATAGCCGTTCGGCTTTAAGGCAGGAAATAGGCAAAACTCTATAAATTCGATGGGCCGCCGTCAGCACGACTTCCCCGATACCAAGACTATTCAATACTAAGGGGGAGGGAAACGCGAGGGGTTCTTCCTGGAAGGTATCTGAAACTCGGAAAACCACCGCACCCCCAACAGAGGGCACCTTTGGGATAAATAGTTCCTGCATCCATAAGTCATTTCCGATCGGATAAACTCCTTTGAGCGCCAAGACCTGCTCCAACACTGAGGACGAGGGCACACAGGCATGATGCTGAAACAAGGTTTGCATGAGGCTCTCAGTGGCAACTCTCGCTCCATGAGCAAATAGAACTTCCCATGCAGGCCATAGATGTTCTAACTCCTGACCCAAGAGCGTGTAGTGGGCATCTAGCCTGACTTGCTCTCCTTCCAAAACAAAGCGGGGGTCCAAGCTCCAAAATATGGGAGCCGTTCCAGGATTATTGGCGATATAGGTCTCTAGCCATGCTTTAAGCGAGACCTCTGTGTTTTGTTTCTGCAGAGCCGTGAAGAGTTCATCATTGACGATGGTTTGATGCTGGAGGTACCAAGAACCATCCTCCAGACAATAAAATCTCCGGTCTTGATGCAGTGCTAAATTGACGGCCCCGATCAAGGGGCGTACAAGTCTTGTATCGAGGGTTCGGCTTTGGGCGAGGATGGCAACCAAGCTATCGTAGGCCCGAAATTCTCCCAAGCCTCCTGGAAAGAATCGGTCGTTGTTCCAACGCTCTTCTCTGGGAATACCGGTGAGTACGCTCAAGAGTTTTGTGTGGTGCTCTTTCGTAGAAGCTTGCAAATAACCATTTTGGACGGCGAGTTCTAGCAGTTCTTTTGAGGAACAGGCCGAATTTTGATAGAGCTGTCTGAGACAAAAAGTCCTCAAAGAATCACGCATGAACTACTCCGTTGATTTATGCCCTCTCAGGATCAGGTCCTGCTTCCAAGAGAAGAGAGCGGCCCATCGGGGATAAGTCCAGCACGACCATCGTCGAGGATGACGGGGCTTCCCAGAGCGCTTGGAATTGGCCTCGGTAATAGGGCAAGGTTGCGGCACTATCCATCCAACTGCCCACGATCTCAAGGTCTTGCTGTTTCTGGTCAAATCTAAAGTAGATTTGGTCTCCCTGAACGTCCTGGGCCAAGCCAATTTGATAGCGGGCCAGCAGACCAATCCCTGCTCTTATCTTGAGGTTTCCCATTTCCATCCCCTCTTGCAACCAAATCTTTTCAGGATGATGCTTCAAAAGCTGTCCCGCCTGCGCAAGATAGTCTGCGGCTGCCATAGCAGGGGGCACACTGAGCATCACCCGGACAGGGATTCCTCTCAGCCAGACTGAAACCAGATCAAACACGCGGTTCAGGTCGTCTGTGATCCAATCAAAGGAAAGAGAAAGGGCTGCTAAAGTAGGTAGCCGATCGAAGAACTGGGCAGGGCTAATGCTCAACTCTCGTATTCGATGGACGTTGAGGGGGTGGGTGCGCACCAAAATAAAGGTGTCATCTAAAGGCTCTTCCAACAAAAACCAGGTTTGACCTTTGTCTTGAAAGGCCCGCATTCCTGGGGGGGGAGGTTCTAATCCTTGGGCTTGATAATTACTCCAGATCGCTTGTTCTTCCAGGAAGATCCAGGTAGGGGCCTCTCCCCAAAAAGCCCATGCTGCTAAGGTGGAGCGGTCTACGCCAAGCCAGGCCGCTATCCGCGTGATCTCTGGGGCGGCCAAGGTCTGCGTGGCAAGGTCTGCCAGTTCAGCTTGCACATCTGATTGGTACATAATCGCTTCTAACCGTCGGATGTGGACCCGATGTTCGGGGCTGAGAAAGGCTTCCGTCGGCCATGAGGGTAAGGCTGGCGCATCTTCTAAGACCCACCAGAGAAATTGCTCTGTCGGTAGTAAGTCGCCTAAGCTGGCGTGGAAACATAACTGTTCTTCGTACTGGCGGCCCTGAGGACTATCGGGTGCAACAGCCGTAGCGCCCCGCCATGTTTGCCCAGCCGGGTCCCACCAGACCAACGCACCTATTTGGGGCGGCAAGAGGGGGGACGAGGGAAACCCACTTTGTTTTAGCCACGCTTGGAAGGCATGGTCCTCTCCAGACTCCAAAACTTCTAAAGTCAGAGAAGCTTTTAAGCGGGAGGCTAACCCTATCCACTGCGTCGATGGATCCTTTGGCCTCTCTGTAGACGAATTAGACGAACTAATCAATGAAATAGAAGACCGATGGTCTACAGGCATGACCATACCAAAGATGAATAGCCTCGAAAATCAGGGAGGCCTTGAATTCCAGAATGCCCTCATACCTCATGGTTTTATCGATGTGGGGGGGCTGGGGGGCCTTTTAAGGATAGAAGGCTACTTTCGGTAGGCCTAAATCTTCCGGCCATCCCATCATGATGTTTAGACATTGCATCGCCTGCCCCGACTGGCCTTTAAGGAGGTTATCAATGACCGAAAGGACAATCACTCTTTCGGTACGAGGGTCTACGGCAACCCCGATATAGCAAGAATTGGTCCCTGCTACCCATTTGGTGTGGGGATAGACACCAACGTCCAGGACGGTCACAAAGGGTGCTTGGCGATAGAAAGCGGCGTAGACCAGATTGAGGTCCTCTGTCACCAATCCTGGGTCGCGGAGTTGGGCATAGAGCGTTACTAGAATACCCCGCGTCATTGGGATCAGGTGGGGCGTAAATTGCAAGGTAAGATTATGACCAGACAGCTCTGAACAGACTTGTTCAATTTCTGGGGTATGGCGGTGTTGGGCGACTCCGTAGGCACCAATGGAACCGTCTACTTCCGCAAAAAGAGAGCCTTGTTTAGCCACTCTACCGGCTCCGGACACTCCTGATTTGGCGTCAATGATCAGGCTTTCGGTCGCTATCAATCCCTGCTTGAGCAAGGGAGCTGCGGCAAGGAGCGAAGCGGTTGGGTAACAACCGGGACAACCGACAAGGGATGCGTTGGCGATTTTTTCGCGGAACAATTCCGGCAGACCATAAACGGCTTTAGCATTCGTGCTGTGGTCCGTGCGTTCTTTGCCATACCACTGTTCGTAAACGGCAAGGTCGGTAAAGCGGTAATCCGCCGATAGGTCTAAGACTCTAAGACCCCGCGCCACAAGGGCTGGGGCTAGCTCCAAGGCTACACCATTGGGAGCGGCCAGAAAGACTACATCACAGCGTTCGCTGATGGCATCTATCTCTATGGCCTCGCATTGGTTATTAAACCAAGGGGCCATATGGGGATAAACCTGTCCAAATTCTTGGCCAGCCGTAGTGCTCCCGCCCAGATAGGTAAGCTCCAAATGAGGGTGGTCCAGAATCAAACGGACAAGCTGTATCCCTCCGTATCCAGAGGCTCCTACCAATCCGACTCTTGTTTTTGTTGCTTGCTCGCTCTGCTTGGTCACGGCCTCTTGCCCATGTATCTTAGGCCCTCAGTGTACCTCGCTCTGTAGGGCTTGGTAGGTGCATTTTTGATCCCTAAAAAAGAACCCTCGGTCAGAGGGTTGATCAACCCCTCAGTCCCTTCGGGACAGCTCCCCTGGGAGGGGAGCCTTTTCTGGAGAGAGAAGGATAGCGTGGATTTGGGTACAGACGCTGCCAAAGCGATGGGTTACTTCTTCGTTGGTGAAACGGACTACGCGCAGGCCTAAACTTTCTAAAACCGCTGTGCGGTGAGCATCATAAGCCTGGGCCTCTTCTGTTAAGTGGCTGAAGCCGTCCACTTCAATAATTAGGCGATGCTCGTGGATATAAAAATCTGCGATATAGCCTTCAAGGGGACACTGGCGCCGAACTCGAAAAGGCAGGTGCCGTAAGAATTCGTACCAGAGTTTACGCTCGGTGTCGGTGGCGCTGCAGCGCATGTTGCGGGCTCTAGGGATGAGCTTTTTTGTATAGTGTTCTCGCATCCCCTCGGTTTTAACCCTGCACCCGCAGCTTTCTCTCCCCCCAAAAAGCTCCCCTCCCAGGGGAGCTGTCCCGAAGGGACTGAGGGGTTACTGCGGATTGAGACTTACCGCTGGCTGTCCAGA
>JBAUTB010000238.1:0-1897 GCA_049582005.1 Gloeobacterales cyanobacterium
CCTGCGCGCACTCACCTGTTACTTGGTGTTTGAAAGCTGGCAGCATCTCATTGCTTTCATGCTCGAACAGTCTGTCCCTGCTAAAACCATGAATTCGTCTTAATTTTCCAAATTTATAATTGCTGGGTCATGCCAAGAATTGTTGAAAAAAGCCGAGCTTTATGCTTTCCGTCGTCGTGCTCTGAATTCAGGCAGTAATCACGTAGTTTGCGAATATCGACGACTGCATTTTCTGCATTCGGAATCAACATATACAAGGCGATACAGACAAGCAGCTTTCAGTCTACCTCTAATTACTAACTGGGATTACGACTGCACTCCTACCAAAAACTCAAGCCGCTGAACAGGAACGTTAGCTTGCGCTGCTAGAGATACAAGATTGTTCGGAAGCCTTCATGGACCAGCGGGCGTATTTGAACCAAAATATACGGTTAGCTTGAAATGCTTGCGTAGCAAGCATTTCAGTGTACTCTAAATTTGACCTAAATCTTTGCGTCACTATATTGTCAAGTAAGTAATCTACGGTGGAATCAAGGTTTCAGCCTGCGGATTAAGTGTGCAATTGCGCCTCTCACTCAAAACCGCAACTTTCTGTTCAAATGCGCCCGCTAGTCCATCTAGGTTTTTTGTTAGTAGTGATAGTTCATGAAGCCTTTTGTAACGAAGCCATATCAATAACGAAGCGGTATTTCACGTCGCTCTTCACCAAGCGATCGTAGGCTTCATTAATGTTCTGGATAGGGATGAGTTCGATATCGGCAGTGATGTTGTGCTTGCCGCAGAAATCCAACATCTCTTGAGTTTCTTTGATGCCACCAATGAGGGAGCCGCTGAGACTGCGCCGACCATAGATTAGGCTTCCCACCTGAAGAGAAAGCGGTTCGGCGGGTACGCCAACCTGCGTGAGATTACCGTCGCGTCTCAGCAGGAGAAGGTAGGCGTTTATATCGTGCTGCGCGGACACAGTATCGAGAATGAAGTGGAAACTATTTAGATGTTTCTTCATCTCATCCTCATTCTTAGAATTGACGACTTCATCTGCTCCAAGACGCAGGGCATCTTCAACTTTGTTCGATGAGGTAGTGAAGACCACGACGTGCGCGCCGAGCGCCTTCGCCAATTTCACCCCCATATGCCCCAATCCACCCAGTCCCACAACGCCTACTTTCTGGCCTTTGGTCACATTGTGATGGCGCAGTGGAGAATAAGTCGTGATCCCAGCACATAGCAGGGGAGCGGTAGCGGCGAGATCCAAATTCTTCGGAATTTTCAGCACAAAAGCCTTATCCACCACAATGTTCTCAGAGTATCCACCGTAGGTTATTCCGTCAGTGTGCTTATCGGGAGAGTTGTAAGTCCAAATTGTGCCCTTCTCGCAGAACTGCTCTAGGTTGTCCTTGCAGTTCGCGCAAGTGAGGCAAGAATCGACCATGCAACCCACCCCAACGGTGTCGCCTTTTTTGAATTTGTTGACCTTCGCTCCCACGTCCACGACACGCCCGACGATCTCGTGGCCGGGGACGCAAGGGTAAGTGGTACCCTGCCATTCGCTGCGGACAGTATGTAAATCTGAGTGACACACGCCGCAATATAGAATCTCGATCTGTACGTCGTGCTTGCCGACATCGCGGCGTTCAAAGCTAAAGGGCGCAAGGGGAGTCGTGCCGTTTTGGGCTGCGTAGGCGTTCGTTTTCATAAATTGCGATCCTGTTTATTGGCTTAGATAGAACTTATTGCAATCAACATCAACTCACGAGACACTCAGTAGCTCAATCTGCTTGGAGCTTGATTAATGTTTTGGTTCCAGCAGCATCAGAAATTTGGATCGCCATCACCAACCCATCTGAGTTCTGTCCCGTCAAAACTTCAGTGGGTGAATCAATGGTATGTGCATAGG
>JBAUTB010000239.1:0-12059 GCA_049582005.1 Gloeobacterales cyanobacterium
GACGGGGGCCGTCCAAAAAGTCCAAGCTCCCGTAAATGGGGTGATCCGAGAAGTTTATGTGAAAGATGGTCAACGGGTAGAGAAAGGACAACCTCTTTTGAGGTTAGACCACAGAAATGTGGAGGCAGATATAACTGCGAACACCTCAATCCGGGATAATCTGACCCAAGAGAATCAGCTCTATCGGGCTCAATTGACAAACTCAAGGCCACCGTCCAGTCTGAGCATAGAAAAACAAACCCTGTTCCTCGCCTCTCAAGCCGAAATCAATTCTCGAGTGGCAGGGGCTCAGGCCGAGATTCAGCAGGCAGAACGCCAACTCAGCCAAAATGCTTTTGCGCTGGCTAGTGCTAAGGATGTCCTTCTTCTCAATCAAGACAGCCTGAACGATATGAAGCCTGTCCTAGACCAGGGGGGCATTCCTATGCTCCAGTATCGACGTCAGGAGCAAGAGGTGCGCCAACGGCGAGCAGAAGTGGACCGTTTGCAAGAAGAACAAAAACGGCTGCAGGCTTTAATCACACAAGCAAATCAGCGCTTGCAAAACACGACGGCCCTCAACCGCAAGGACCTCCTGACCAAGATTGCGGAGAATGACAAAAAGCTTGCTGAACTGGAAGGTCAAATGAAACGAGGCAAGGTGGCGAAACAGTATGAAGACATAAAAGCACCTGTCAGCGGCAAGGTTTTTGATTTTCAATTGAATACTCCTGGGGCTGTGGTTAGCAACGATGTCCGCACGGAGCCGATTCTCAAGATTGTTCCTGATAGCAATCTGATTGCCAAAGTATTTATCACCAACCGGGACATTGGTTTTGTGCAAGCGGGAATGGATGTGGATGTCCGCATTGACTCATTTCCTTTTAGCGAGTTTGGAGATGTCAAAGGCAAAGTCGTCCAAATTGGTTCTGATGCCTTACCCCCAGACCAGATTTATAATTACTATCGATTCCCCGTGGAAATTCACCTGGACCGTCAAAACTTGATGATTAACAAGCAGCCGGTAACCTTGCAATCTGGGATGTCTCTTTCCGCTAATATCCGCACCCGCAAACGTACAGTCTTGAGCATCTTTACAGAACTGTTTACCCGTCAGGTTGAAAGCATTCGTTATGTTCGGTAGGCAGCAGTAAGTTGGAGAATCCTACTCAAACTTTCCTACCCGAGACTCTTCGGTGGGTAAATCCGACCATCCTTTTTTGTATAGAAACAACAAAGCGCTTAGGACTTGATTCTGGGTGGATACGGCAATATGTTCTTGGCTGAAGTTTTAAAAAAAAAACACCCTCAAAGCCTTGCCACTCCTGGGATAGGCGGCATTTTAAAATATGCATTTACTGGGTACACTATAACGACACCTCCCAGGGCTAAACCCAAGACCCTCACCGTTTTGCCCAAGGAATGGCGACCTAGGCTAAGCGTTCGGTGAAGATCCGTCGCGGGCACCCCCGATTGAGACAAAAGAACTTACGCACTTGGAGCTGAATCGTCAGACCGAAACTGGCCCAGGAGAGATCTTTAAGGATTCGCTCATAATTGCAGGAGGTCCACGGTCTTATCTTCACAAAGGCGTCACTCCTCTATCCTGCAACTCCTAATCTACAATCACCAAATCTGGACAAGAACCCATCTTTGAGTTACCTCTCCAGTTCCAGTGGCTCCTCGAAGATTTCCGCTAGCGAGAACGGGCAAACTTGGGGAAGTTGTTTGGGGTCTATAGGGGTTTCCCGGTCCAATAAGTCCAATCCATTCTCATAGGCGATTTCGATGGCCTCTGCCAGATAGGGTTTGAGGCTGGGGTTTTCTTTTAGGTGCCGCTGAATCTCCCGACGCTGTTCACGAATAGTGGCCCGCCAGCTTTTAGAACGACCCTCTGGTTGATAACGCCACTTGAGGAGATGCCCCAAGAGCAACCCAAGGCGGTTGCGTAATTCCTGTCGTTCCTGCCTACCCAAGGACTGGATCTCCTCAATTAAGTTCTCAGTATCGACCTGCTCCCACTGTCCTGCTTTCAGCAGGTCTACCTGTTGCTGAGTCCAGGCGTAGAAGTCTTGGTCATATAGCGTCGTGATTTGCATTTTCCACCTCCGTAAGGAGATCTCGTTGGGGAAAGTGATTCCATTATCTTCCAAGATTGAGAACCATCCCCCTGTTCTTCTCGCTCCCCTGGGGGATGGGCTACCGTTTACACGCTAGGGCCGGGGGGGCTATCTACCACACCTATAGCAGATTGGCTGCCCGTTCTGCCAGGACAGAACGCTCGCCTTTAAGTAAGGTAATGTGTCCCGCTAAGGGCTCATTTTTGAACTTTTCCACCACATAGCTTAGCCCATTACTGGCCGCATCCACATAGGGATTGTCGATCTGATCCAAGTCACCTGTGAGCACTATCTTGGTCCCTTCTCCGGCACGGGTGATGATCGTTTTTACTTCATGGGGCGTCAGGTTTTGGGCCTCATCCACAATCAAGAACTGCTTCGGAATCGTACGGCCACGAATGTAGGTAAGGGGCTCAATCTGCAGAATACCCAGCTCTAAAAGTTCCTCATAGCCTCGTCGCCAATGCTTAGGCTTATGCGATGGTTCTTGATTGCCGAAAATCAGATCGAAGTTGTCATAGAGGGGCTGCATCCACGGGGTGAGCTTTTCGCCTATATCGCCGGGCAAAAAGCCGATATCTTTCCCCATTGGAATCACGGGTCGGGAAATCAGAAGCCGGGTGTATTGACGGTCTTCAACTTTTTGTAGACCAGCCGCGATGGCCAGTAGGGTTTTACCTGTGCCTGCCTTTCCCACCAAGGTCACCAGGGGAATGGAATCATGCAACAACAGATTGAGGGCAAAGTTCTGTTCGCGGTTGCGGGCATAAATGCGGGAAACGCCCGCAGGAGGTAATTTCCCAAGAGGGACGACTTTACCACTAACCCCATCCACTACTGCTAAGGCTGTATGAGCAGGATTGTTCCTATCCACGAGGGTGAGGGCCTGGTTGGCATAGAAGTATCCCTCCAGTTTGGCCTCCCCTTGTTTAAATAATTGGTCAATCTCCTCAGCGCTGACCATGACTTCAGCGATCCCCGTGTAGAGTTCCTGGACATCGACCTTATCGGTTTTGTAATCTTCAGCAGCAAGCCCTAGGGCGTCCGCTTTGATCCGCATGTTGATGTCCTTACTGACTAACACCACCGGACATTGACATTTCGTCTTCAGTTCTAAGGCCACCGCCAGAATGGCATTGTCTGCCTTATGACCCTCTAATTCAGGGGGAAGTCCATTCAGCGTCTTCTTGCTACAAAGCGCGACCCGCAGACTACCGCCCCCGTTGATGGGAATGCCATCGATAAGATGTCCTTTGGACCGAAGTTTATCCAGTGTGCGCGACACCTGACGAGCATTCAATCCCGTCATCTCCGGCTGTTTCTTGAAGCGGTCCAGCTCCTCTATGATCGTAATGGGCAACACTACGTCATTGTCCTGAAAGTGCAGAATGGACGAGGGGTCGTGCAGGAGCACATTGGTATCGAGGACAAAGGTTTTCTTCATGAAGGTTGTGCTAGCCGTAGGCGATCGATTAGGTGAGTCTATAAACTCTATACCAGCAACGGGATGAATCAAAGATTCCCCTCACGGGTACAGAAGTACTATCCGCTCGCTATATTTGATTACTGCGACGAGTTTGTTGCCAAGGGGGAATTTAGATTTTTGTTGTTTGCTGAAAGGGTAGGAACTCTTCCTAGACAACATCCTTCATAATAGAAACGCATGCAGTGTAAGGGTTTCCGATTTATGAACAAAATTCACAAAAAAGCAGGTAATTTAATTGGTTTTGGCTTGCTGGCTATTAGCTTAATCGCTTGTGGTGGGCAGACTTCAGCTCCTTCAGGAACAGCGGCAGAAAAACCTGCTGCCACAGCACCAGAAACTCCCGCTGCAACGGAAACTCCTGTTGCAGAGAAACCCGCCACAACAGTCCCAGCCACGGGTGCAAAAGAAATCCTCATGGGTTCTGACACGGGTCAGTTGGTCTATGTTCCAGACACCTTGACCATTAAATCTGGGGAAAGCATAACGTTCAAAATGAATAAAGCAGGTCCCCATAACGTTGTCTTTGAAAAAGTCCCAGGGGATGACCAAGCTTTGATAGAGAAACTTTCCCAGAAGAAACTCCTCAGTAAAACGGGAGAAACGGTCACGGTTTCTTTTGCTGATGCCCCTAAAGGAGAATATGACTTCTACTGCGTTCCCCATAAAGCAGCTGGAATGAAAGGGAAAATTATCGTTGAGTAACTAAAGCAATTACAAATTGCAAAATGAGCGAGAAAAGTAGAGAAGTTCATCCATGCCGAAATACGTAAACTCCTGATAGGCAACCGTTTAATGATCTGGAGTCCAGCCATCCAGATGTATTTCGAAGTGCTACGATCACCAGTACGTACAGCGAGGGTGCTTATCCTGTGTCTACTTTTACGCCCTCTGACACCCTGAATCTCCAACGTTTTGCAGCAGTGCCTACGGAACTCGTTTGGCGGCTTAGTGTTGAGCAGTATCATCGGATGGTTCGTCTTGGTATCCTAAGCGATGATGATCCCGTAGAGCTACTGGAGGGCTGGCTAGTCTACAAAATGCCAAAGAATCCGCCCCATTGTGCAGCTACAAAACTTACCCGCAATGCCTTAGAAACAATCATTTCTGGAGATTGGTATGTCGATACTCAAGAACCGGTCACGCTGATAGACAGTGAGCCAGAACCCGATGTGGTGATCGTCCGGGGCAATACCCGCAATTATCTTGACCGCCATCCAGGTGCTGAAGATATCGCGCTTGTCATCGAAGTTTCGGATACCACTCTAGAACGCGACCGCACTTCAAAAAAACGACTCTATGCTCGTGCAGGGATTCCGATTTACTGGATCATCAACCTCCCAGAACAACAGATTGAGGTCTATAGCGAACCGGTCATAGAAGAAGCTACCTATCAACATCGTCAAGACTATGCCCTCTCTGATGAGGTGCCTGTTGCCATTGCAGGGCAAATTATCGGGCACCTATGGGTAGGCGATTTACTTCCCTGAGCCTGATGTGCTTTAAATTCCTTCATAATGTAGGCACTGAACAAACCTACCCATCATGAATGCACTGACCAAAGAGACTGTCCTCGAAATTATTGAACTGGCCGAAGCTGAAAGCAAACAGGACAAAGAGGATGAAGCGACGGGCGTTTCGCTCATGGAAAAAGTGATGAGACACCTACAGGGTGCCAATCCTCTGGATCGGAAGATTATGGAACTGTCTCAGCCAGAGAAAAATGAACTCCTCGCGTTGGTATCGCTAGGGTCACTCCCTAGCGACCAAGACTGGTCTGATTTGGTGCGTGTGGCAGCCGCTCGGGAAGTTGATATTGAGTACCTTTCGACCAAGGACTCTTTACCCCAATGTCTCCAAGCTGGCTTGCAGAAACTTAGTCTCCTCTGACCTTCGTGACCATTGATTAATAAAGGTTTTAATCAATCTCTTCAGCTGCAGTTCGAGCCCAAGCCTCAGCCCATTCCAACTCAACCTTAACTCCTTCTTCGCTGCATCTTTTATAAACTTTCTTCAGTAGAGGAGTAATATTACTCTTTGTAGTCCTGTAACCAAGTGCATCTAGGCTAAGACTTCCATCCTGCAGCCTAGATATAATTAGTTTTGCAAGGTTCTTTCTATCTGCTTCTGATGCCATTCCTATTAGGTAATGAAGATAGGCAATACAGGAAAAGGTATTATCTACAGGATCTTGCTTAATTTGGATAGCTGCTAATTTTAACAAATCGATTGGTAACCGCAAACAAATTAGGGTCTGGCACTTATTTCGCCGTGCAGCAAAACCTGCGTTGAGAGATTGTTCTTCTCCATCTGTTTTTGCTTTCCAAACGGACAGCCAACCCTCATCCTTTTCCCGAGGCTCAAACTCCAGAGCCGCAGACTCTACAGCTTTCTCATAATCTTCTATCTCTGGAATATCAAAGAAGGAAGGCTCTTTGCTCGGGAATCGCAGGAAAACGCAGAACTCAGTTGGCATCTTCGAGAAGCTCTTCAGCTCGCTGCTTTACTTTAGGGTGTGGATCTGTCAGAAAACTTTTGATATCATCCCAAGCTCGTGCATCAGCCAAACCCAATACAACACCCAATCGGATAAGTGGAATAGCGTGCTTGGCGATACTAGCCGCCATAAGTTTGTTTGCAAGGCTACATTGAGTATAGTCTTGGCTTTTTATTCTCGCGAAGAATAGTCGTGCAGCCATGGCACGAACATTGATTAGCTCTCGATTATCCATCGCGATGTATCCCAAAATAATCTCGTAGCCATCAAGTAGAGTGTATAATTTTCGCTCCAGATCAGCAGTATCATCTAGTTCTGATGAACGAATAATATCTTTGATAACTTTAACAGATGTAAAGTGCAAAGTTCCAGCAACATTCTTGCTCTGGAGGACACCAAGTCGTTCTTTAAGACGAGCTTGTGTTGTTTCCCTTAACTCTTTTACTTCTTGGGCTTGTGGTTGATACTCCTGACCAAACAAATCAAACGTAGGCTCCTCAAACTCCTGCTGAGGTCGATATGACCTTCTTTCCATTTGATAGGAGGCTGCTGCTGGTTTCTGGGATTTAGGTTCAAGACAAATGTTGGGCATTAGCGGATTAACTCCCGTGTTCGGTTGGTTATAGAGGCTTCAAACATCTCATTCTTGATAGTACGTAGCTTTTCTAATGTTGCCCAAGAGTCTTCATCTCCCAGAACTTGACTAGAGGTTACTTCAATATCAAGTTGGATTGAAATAAACTCAGGAGTACTCAGGGGCAATAGCGTCTGACTAAGAGTAACAATAGCCTGTTGTTCTGGGTAAGGAATCTGCAGCTGCATCAAATAACCTTCTAAGCCAATAGGCATGTCGGAAGAAACTTCTGGATAGGTTCGCAGGTAATCTCGGAAATCACGAATTGGTAACGGTAAATCAAGCTTATTGATGTAGCGTACTGCCAAACGGGTTATAGCCAGTGGAGCGACCGACTCCTGGTAAAACTTCCACAATCGCTGTGCTTCATTCCTCAAATCCTCCCAAGTCGTGTACGGTGCAAGACGGCTAAAGGTAAAACCATCAATTTGTGCCTGAAGAATTTGTTTTTTATCACTAGTTGAGTACTTATAACCAACTTGGACTACTTGCGAAGGTTCCATCAATCCTTGATCGAATTTAATCTGTGCTCGCTGTATCTCCTCGCGGTCTGGATAGTCTTCTTTGATGTACGGATACACGTTTTCAGTGACAGAAAAAGACTTACCCTCTGGTGGCTGTATCCCAATATGGATGAGGGCCTCAATGATAGGTGCCTTTGTGTATACCCTCCGGTCGCTCTCTATCACTATCTTACCTTTGCGTGCCCATGAGCTTACCTTCTACAGGGTCTACCAATCAAGACCTTAATCTGAATAAGGATACTTTGGGCAGGCAGATCATATTTCAATCATGCCCACGTATACAGAAGTTTACAACTAAATAACTCACCTCGATTTTTCTCTTATAAACAGAGTCAGTGGCGGTTTAGATTTCCTCTCGCAACTTTTTAAAAACAGACCACACCCTCGGTAAGCTGGTGGAGCGCCAATAAATAGGGAACCCCTTTGCCTCGACATTTACTGATCACCGCTACGGATACTGGAGTAGGCAAGACAATTACAACGCTCTGTCTAGGAGCCTACTGGCAGCGCTACCATCCCGAACAATCCCTGGCGCTGTTCAAAATGGTGCAATGTGGTCCGGGGGATATGGAAACCTATGCTCAAGTTTTGCCGGACGTTACCAAGGTTTGTGGTCAATCCTTTGCAGCTCCGCTGGCTCCCCCTTTAGCGGCTGCTCAAGAAGGCCAACGGGTGGATCTCGGGCAAATCTGGCAAAAGTTTCAACAGGTACAGAGTACGCACGGCCTAACTTTACTGGAAGGACCAGGCGGTTTAGGTTGTCCTATGACTTTAGAAACGCCCTTAGGCGCGTTGGTACAAGAATGGCGTTTGCCTTTGGTCTTGGTCGCTCCCGTGCGGCTTGGAGTCTTGGGACATCTGGCAGTGTATAGTCACTACTGCCGCAGTAGGGCGCTGGACCTAAAAGGAATTATTCTCTGCTGCCCTGAACCTGCTCCTCCTGCTGATTGGGCACCCAAAAGGGTCATCGAAAATTTATGCCTTACCCCAGTCCTCGGTACGATTCCTTATTTGCAAGACTTTAGTCTTGAGTCTCTCCGTAAAGCAGCTAGTGACCTAGACCTTGAGCGTCTCGGCTGGTGAGGATTGCAGGGTCTTCTGCACCTGGATGGTAGTGCCAGGTGTTGTTTGCAGGGGCTGTTGGTACCAGAAGTACTGTTGGTTGATGAGGTTGCTGATCGGATAGAGTTTTTGTTCAAAGTCTTTGAGATAAGCGACTACTCCCATCTCATAAACTTCATCTAAAGAGCCATATTCCAGCTGGGATAGAAGCTTTCCAGCGAAACGGAGGGCTTCATCGCTCATCGGATTTCTTATGTTGGTGAAGCGGTCTTCATGGATGGCTTCCAAGGACCGATAAAGGTGGGCAATAGCATATCGGAGCGAACGGGGAAACTGGGAATGAAAAACGAGGAGGTCCACCACGTTTCTGGGCGTAACCGTAGCATGGTGGAGTTTGCAGTAGACTTCGAAGGCACTCACAGAGCGTAAGACCGAGAACCACTGCTGCACGTGATTCGGCCTATCGATTCCCTCTGGATTGTAGGCTTGATAGCGGATCTGCAATAAACGGACCACAAGGACAGCACGCTCAATGAAACGCCCGGCCCGAATAAAATTCCAGCCTGACCCGTGCAGCAAGGTGTTGTGCAGAAGACCATGAATCAACTGAGATTGTTCTTTTACCTTCTCGTAAAAATCGACCGCTTTAGCATCTCCTAAGCCTTCCCATTGAATTTGTCGGATGTCCAGGTAAAGTTTGTTCAAGCTTAGCCAGACTTCTGAGGAGATTTGGTCCCGGATGCCGCGTGCGTTTTCCCGAGCTTGGGTGATACAGGAAAGAATAGAACTGGGATTGGTCCGGTCGAGGGTCAAAAATTGCTCTACATTGCCTGCGATAATCTCTTCTGAATAGCGCTTCTGGTACTCTTCTCCTTCTCCAAAGATGTCAAGGATCAAGCCCCAGCGCGCCTCATCTTCTTGGGCACCAAGTTGCGTTTGGTAATTATCCAAAACCATGCGGGCAGTATTCTCAGCCCGTTCAATGTAGCGGCCCATCCAGAAGTGATATTCGGCAATACGACTAAGCATATAGACCTATTTTAGGGTGGATAAAAAGCTATCGTGAAAACTTGGCCCCAATCTGTTCATGATGAACTAAATATTTCAGTATATTCAGTTTGTCACGCTGAATACTGAACCTACCTTGGGCCGACAGAGGGAGCTAAAGGGGAGACTTCTGTAGACTTTTCCCGTTCGTGCTGATAGGTAGGGCGCTGGTGCAACCGTAGTAGTTTGGCCAAGGTGTTTTTGAGTTTTGTGCGGGGAACAATTTGGTCTATAAAACCATGTTTCAGCAAAGATTCAGCAGTTTGGAAATCATCGGGTAACTTTTGGCGCAAGGTTTGTTCAATGATGCGGCGACCGGCAAAACCAATCATCGCTTTTGGTTCGGCGAGGATAATATCTCCCAGCATGGCAAAGCTAGCAGTTACGCCCCCTGTCGTTGGATTGGTGAGCACTGGAATATATAACAATTGAGCTTCTTGATGTTGCTGGAGCGCGGCGGAAATTTTAGCCATCTGCATCAGACTGAACATTCCTTCTTGCATCCGGGCCCCGCCTGAAGCACAGACAAGCACCACAGGAATATTTCGGTCTGTGCTCTGTTCGAGGAGGCGGGTAAATTTTTCACCCACGACCGAGCCCATACTCCCGCCCATGAAACGAAAATCCATCACGCCTAAGCCTATAGGGTGGCCCTTGAGCATTCCAAAGCCTGTCAAGGCCCCATCCGTCAGCCCTGTTTTTTGGACGGCTTGTTGGAGACGCTCGGCATAGGGCTTGAGGTCTTCAAAGTGCAGAGGATCCGTAGACCGCAAATGTTCGTTAATTGGACTCCAGCTACCCTGGTCTATGAGCTGAGCAATCCGTTGAGGCCCATCTACTTTGTTGTGGTGCTGGCAGGAGGGACAGACCAAGCTATTCTCGACGACGTCCTTGGTGTAGTGCAGCGCACTGCATTCCTCGCATTTGGTCCACAGACCATCGGCAATCTCTCGCTGCTGGTGCTCGGGACTGATGGGCGCATTCTGTGTCTTGCGGCGGTCTGCGAACCAATCAATGAGTGACATAGGGGTAAGAAGAAACCTTACCTAGATCTTAAAGCACAAAAGCACTGGATTTTCTGTTAGTGGCTACACACAAGTTTTATAGTATGTTTTGCGCTATAGGTGAAATTGCTCGAATGCGTCAAAGTCACGATCGTTCCACACGGTGTTCAAGGTGTCATTTTGTTGTGTGCAAATTCAAGAGCGGACTTGTATAGGCTAAGCCAAGTCTCGTAAGGCTTTCAATATATCGATGTGGAGATTGTGGTAGCTTTGTGGAGCGCAATTCTCGTTGGGATTTTTTATGGGGCGGGCTAAAAAAGTTGTTCTGGCATACTCCGGTGGAGTGGATACTTCTGTTTGCATTCCGTATTTAATGAACGAGTGGGGCTGTGAAGCGGTGGTGGCCCTGTCCGCGGACTTAGGTCAAGGCGAAGACCTGGAAGCTGTCCGCCAGAAAGCCCTGAAGTCTGGAGCCGCAGAAGCCTATGTTGAGGATGTGCGCCAAGAATTTATCGAACAGTATGCTTTTCCGGCGCTGCAGAGTAATGCCCTCTATGAAGGCCGTTATCCGCTGGCGACCGCCCTGGCGCGCCCTTTGATTGCCAAGGTCCTGGTGGATATTGCCCACAAGACGGGTTGCGATGCGGTGGCCCATGGCTGTACCGGCAAGGGCAATGACCAAGTTCGCTTTGATGTGTCGATTGCGGCTTTGGATCCGACCTTGAAGGTTTTGGCCCCCGCACGGGAATGGGGCTTTTCTCGGGAAGAGACCATTGAATACGGTGAAAAATATGGTATTCCCTCGCCCGTAAAGAAAAAGTCAGCCTATTCCATTGATCAAAACCTTTTGGGCCGTTCGATTGAGTGTGGCATTCTCGAAGACCCCTGGGCCGAGCCTCCCGAAGAAGTTTATGCCATGACTAAATCGGTGAATGACTGTCCAGCAGAGCCTACTTATGTAGAGATCCAGTTCGTGCAAGGAATTCCAGTGGCGTTGGACGGCGAAAAAATCGGTTCTGTGGAACTGGTGGACCGTCTCAATCAGATGGCTGGAGATAACGGGGTCGGCCGTATCGATATGTTAGAAAATCGGCTGGTGGGTATCAAATCCCGAGAAATCTATGAGTCCCCGGCGATGCTGGTTTTGATTCGTGCCCATCAGGAATTGGAAGCACTCACCCTGCCCAAGGAAGTTACCTTCTACAAACAACAGCAGATAGAAGCGACCTATGCTCAATTGGTCTACAACGGACTTTGGTACAGCCCGCTCAAGATGGCTTTAGATGGATTTGTGCGCGAAACCCAACAGGTTGTAACCGGGACCGCTAGAGTCCGACTCCATCGCGGAACCTGTACGGTTGTAGGACGTAAAGCAGACCTCTCCCTCTACAGTGAAGAGCTTTCTACCTACACTTCCAGCGATATCTTCGACCACAAAGCAGCAGAAGGCTTTATTTATGTCTGGGGCTTGCCCACCAGAGTATGGTCTCAGGTGCACCGTAAGCCTTAGGAGGTTATTAAGGAACAGGGGGCTAGTGCGGCTGAAGGTACCCGTTTTCTGATAAAACTGCACCCAGCCCAAGCGCATTTTGACCATTGGATCCATGTGTCCGGCAGGCGCAGCCGAGAAAAGCTCCCCACGAAATTGGGGGCGCTCGACCATGCTTGAACGGGTAACCATGTTCGCGATACACACATTAAACTCACGT
>JBAUTB010000240.1:0-1541 GCA_049582005.1 Gloeobacterales cyanobacterium
TTCATGCAACGTGGTCTTTGAGTTTTACACATCCTGGATTTGAAAGCAGGGTTTCGAGGGTTCAAATATATTCAAGAAGTCTTAAAATTACTTCCGCAAAAGCCAGACCCTATTTCATTGGAATCAATTTTTACCAATGTTGCTCATTTAGGAGCTACGCTATTCCCTCGTGTGCAGAGACCTTTCGATTTGGCAAAGGTATTGATAGAGCTAATCTATTTTTCTTGGGAGAGGACCGCCCGAGAAACCCTGGAAGTATATAAATCTATCCAGGGTATGAAGATATGAGGTAATGAGCTGGATAGATTGAGGGTCATATCGTAACAGTAAGGTGGAACATTGCCCTCGCAACATGAGTCATGGCCCTTACGGTGGAGTATGCATTCTGACCATGTAGAGCTGGTGTATCAAGTTTGGCAGAAAAACAGCCTATATTTAGCTATAATGCCCTGAATTGGAGCAAAATAAGATACTAAGTCCTTCTCACCTAGGCTGCTAACATGTCTTTCCTGCACTTAGGCTTTCCATTAGTTTCTCGATGAATCAACTACTGCTAAATCTTTCCTTCCTTATTAATAAACCGACAGGTATAGCAAATTATGCTACGCAGATTTTTCCCTATCTCAAGTCTCTAAATCCAACTTTGCTGACAGCACAGTCAATTGCAAACGAAAAATGTCACCCTGTCCCCTCTAACATGACCCCTGAACAGGGTACGAAAGGACACTTTAACCGTCTGCTTTGGACACAGCTACAACTGCCTCGCATCTATCAGAAACTATCTCCGAGCCTTCTCTTCTCCCCCGTACCAGAAGCTCCCCTATATTCGAAATGCCGCTATGTTGTCACAGTTCATGATCTCATTCCTTTGCGCTTTCCAAGGGCCTCTTCACCCCTAACTCTCTACTTTCGCTACTACATACCTCAAGTCTTAGCCCAAGCCCAACATGTTATCTGTAATTCTGTTGCGACGGCTCAAGATATCATGTATTTTTTCAACATTCCGGAAGATAAGATTACCTCTATTCCCTTAGCCCATGATGCCCATCGTTTCCGCCATCTTAATTTGCCTGATAACTATAAAGGACGTCCTTACTTTCTTTATATCGGTCGCCACGATACCCATAAAAACGTACATCGCCTCGTGACTGCGTTTGCTGCTTTACCAAATTGCCAGGACTACGAACTTTGGTTAGTCGGTTCAAAAGACAAGCGCTACACTCCACGTCTTGTTGCTCATATCAATTACTTAGGTCTCGCTGGTCAAGTCAAGTTTTTCGGTTATCTTCCACCGAATCAGCTGCCCATCGTTATTAACCAAGCCCTAGCGCTGGTTTTCCCTAGTCTTTGGGAAGGGTTTGGCTTTCCCGTTCTTGAAGGGATGGCCTGCGGTACTCCTGTCATCACTTCTAATCTTTCGTCCTTGCCAGAAGTTGCAGGAGATGCAGCCCTCTTAGTTAATCCCTATAGCCCAGAAGAAATTACAGAAGCCATGCAAACGATTGCCCATGACTCAGCGCTACGTTCTCGTCTCTCTGCTC
>JBAUTB010000241.1:0-24863 GCA_049582005.1 Gloeobacterales cyanobacterium
GTCAGTGAGTGGAGTGCACGTTTTCCAAGTACCTTAGCCGCCATCCTGGGCGTACTGGTGACCTACTTTATCGGGCGAGAATTTTTTGAAGCCCGCCGTGCTTTCTTGGGAGCCCTAATCTTGCCCACCATCTATCTATGGATGAGTAATGGGCGGTTAGCTGGGCAGGATGTCCTGCTAACCTTCCTGGAATTGATCGGCATTTGGTGCCTCCTGCAAGCTCCTAAATTCGGGAGCCGTTTTGTAGCGATAGGGTGGGGCGTCATGCTGGGCCTAAGTATCCTCCTCAAGAGCTCTATGGCTCTAGTTCCCGTTGTAGCCCTCCTCCCCTATCTACTCCTGCAAAACAAACAACATAAACTCGTCCAAAATTCCTATCTTTACCTTGGGGCCGGGGCAGGTTTGGCCCTCTTTGGCATATGGTACTGGCTGGCCAGTCAGGCTTACGGAAATGCTGTCTATGATGGACTTTTTGGCATCCTTTTTTCTCTGAGCAAACGAGATTTTCACCATGTCGGGCCTTTCTACTATTTCTGGAACCTACCGGTCAACACCTTTCCTTGGACTTTTTTTGCGTTGGCAGGAGCTTGGATTCTTTGGCAAGAGCAGAAACAATCCTACTTTTTACTCCTGACCTACCCCTTTACCTTCCTCTTAGTACTACAGATTTTTCAAACAAAGACACCCTATTATTTACTGCAGATTTGTCCTTTTTTGGCGCTACTGGCTGGAGTTGCTCTAGACCGACTCTGGCAACAGGCAACCAGGGAGCAAAGTAGACGTGCTCCTACCTACACAGGGGCTTATGCTTTGCGTTCCTCTCAAGGGATCGCCTGGCTGAGCTACTTGATAGCGGCCTTTGCCCTGCTCTTGCTCGTTCTAGTAGTAGTGCTCTCTCTTTCCCCAAATCTAGTTCCTGACGCATCTTCATATCTGCCTTTGGCAACAGGCCTGGGAGTAGTTTGGCTGTTACCTTGGGTCTGTTATATGAATCGGGGCTGGTTGGGACAGTGGCTTCCCTGTTGGGCAGGAAGTGTGATTGGGGGTCCCTGGCTAGCCTTAGTCTTGGCAGGATGGACTACTTCCTTAGGGAACTACAGCCCCGCCTTTAAAGACTTTACGCAGCAAAAATTGGCCACCTTGGTGAATCCCCAAGAACCGATTCATCTGGTTTATGAAGGGAATGGTGACCGTTTTAAGGAATTCGCTGCCCTTGCTTTCTACACACCCCATCCGGGAAAGGAAATGACTGCCACCAAGGTTATTAACAATCAAGGGCAAACAGTCTGGTGGCTCTCGCCAGAATCCCGGCAAGCGTTAGACAAGGTTGGTTTTATTTACCAACCTTTGGGGCAGGTACAAGGCTGGACCTTAGCCCGTTCTGTACGCTAGTTTTTAAGCTCGCTGTCCAACAGACCTTGAAGCAGCTGCAAAGGCTGCTCTAAATTGCCATTCAGACTCTCTTGAAAAGTCACCAAAGTATTCCGTTGATGGAGCAAGGCTTCTTGAGTTTGCTGGATGACCAGTATCTTTTCTTCGAGCTGTTGTTGCTGGTCTTGATAAGCGCGCCATTGGTCTTGATAGGACACTTCCTGAGCAGAGAGTTGCTCCGTCAGTTCTTGCCATAGACTCTTTTGCTGCTGATGTTGCTGTTGCTGTTCCTGTACCTGCTGCCACCAAGAAGATAGATCTTCTTCTTGAGTTTTGAGATATTGGGCAAATTGGTGGACACACTCCGCCATCTGATGCACCAGCGGCTCTAAAACATCATAGGAAGGAGAAGGCAGAGGAGCCATTCCAGCGTTCTTTCTAAAAAGATCTATTTGCTGCCGCAACTCGTCTTCTGATAGTCTCAAGCGTTGTTGCTGGGGCAAGAGGCCCTCTATTAAAATCTGACAACGTTGCTGTTGGAAATCCAGATCATCCCTGACTTCCTCAACATCATCGGCTGAAGCCCCTTCTTTCTGCATCAGCTGTAAACGTTCTTGCAAGCTTTGGACCTGTTGCTCTATTTCCAACAGTTCATGTTCTTGATCTTCAACCTGCTTGGCATAACGCCGCAGCTCTTGTCGCTTTTTCTCTAATTCTGGAGGGAGCCCTTCATCAAGAGCCATGGAACCCGCAGGCCCTACTTGCTCTTCTAAAAGCGCAGAAGCCTGACGCTGCTGGCTGTAGAGTTCGCCAAGACTCTTGAGGAACTGCTGATACTTCTCGTAGTGCTGGCTATAAGCTTGAAATACACCCTCTGTTTGCTCCCATTGCAAACTTTGCGCAAGCATTTCCTGGTTCTGGGACTGAAGCTCCTGATATAGCCCCGCTAAGTTTAGCGTTTCAGCCTGATGTGCTTGTTGGACCTCAGCCACTTGCTGCGCTTGAGCTTGGAGGTCAGCCAGCGTATTATCCAAGTCTTGCAGCAGCGTATAGAAACTTTGATGCTTATCCTGCTGGTGGAGCTGTTGGGCTTGCAATATTTCCTGAAGAGACACTAGTTTACTGTCTAAGGAGACAAGAGCGCCTTCAGAGTGCTGACCGTTCGACTGATTTTGGGCCCAGGTCAATTGCTCAAAGCGTTCATGGGCCTGCTCCAGCTCTGCCTGTAAGGTTTCATTGGCAATTTGGAGCATTTGCCAGTGTTGGTCTTGCCCTTGAACTTTACTCCTAAGTTCTTCTAACTCATCACGCATACCGATGAGCTGTTTCTCTTTTTCCTCTAAGATAGAGCGCAGCCTGGACGACTCTGCTTCATCACGGTGCGTACCGTTCTCGCCTGCTAAAGTGATCCCCTCCCCCGATGGACTCTGCTGGATGCCCAATTCCTGTTGAAATAAAGCAAGGCGATTTTCCCAATCTATGAGCTCCTGTTCCCGGTCAGAAACCGCTTTTGCTTGGAGATCAAGGGCATTCCGCCAGAGATCTATCTCACTGGACTGATTGCGCAAATTGTCGGTGTAGCGAGCAAAGCCTTGAAGAATGGCCACAAGATGGGGGGCTGCATCTTCTACACGCTGGAGTTGTCCTCCTTGCGTGATTTCTGCAATCACCATAGCGCCAAGCCCAAATCGGCTTAATATATCCGAAGAAAACTGACCTTGGGTCGCTTTCCAAGCATACTCGCCCTCTTCTTTCGCTAGCAGGTAAAGCTCCTGCTGGCCAAGAAAAGTTTTGCTTTTGCGCTGAACGATTCCTAAATAGCGCACGTTGTAGTTCAGGGTAAAGGTTAAGGGGTCTTTGTAGATCAGTCTACCCTTTTCCGCCGCGGCTATTATTACCAACGTGTGAAATTCCTTTACGGCCTTAAGCCCTCGGATACACAGAGAATTCACTGAATCTTCATACTAGACCAAGAGGTCTGAAAGGCTGCGGGGGGAAGACTGAGATCAGGCTGCTCATAGTGCGTAACGCCCCAAGGTGTTGCTTCTGCGAGTAGCGGACGGGTCCTTGCATGGCAAAGGATCACAAATCATCACCGTCAAGACAAGGGATGCCGATGCAGGGAAAACTCCACGAGATGGATGCCACGAGCCTTCTTCAAGTCATCGAATTGGGCCAACGCTCCGGAGAACTTTTTCTGGAAACAGAACAGAAGAACCGGTTCTGGGTTGTCTCCTTCGATCAGGGGCGCTGTGTTTACGCTGCTGAGACCGAAGGTGGATTTAAACGCCTCAAAGACTATTTGCAGCGCTTTAACCTAGGAAAGCTGGTCGAGGGACAGCATGTTTCGGTGGGACCTTCTGCCGATCAAACGATTCCAGAGTACGCTTTTCTGGTCCAATTGGTCGACCAAGGAAGCCTTAACCAAGCCCAAGCCAAACAAATCATTCAAGCCATGGTCGAGGAAGTATTTTTCGATATTATGGGTTTGAACCAGGGTTCCTTTATCTTTGACGACAAGAAACCCGTCGCAAACGTTCTGCTCCCCATGGAAGTGGGCTCGACCTTAAAACGGGTAAGCGCCCGGATGACGGAGTGGCAGAAGCTCCAACCACGCGTGTTCTCCCCTGAGCAGCGTCCTTTCATCAGTTCTCAAGAACTACTACAGCAAAAGCTGCCTCAAACAGCTTATGAGCAGCTGGTCCGCTGGATAGAAGGAACCCATAGCCTCCGCTCTATTGCTCGATTCCTTTGCCGTGATGTAGTGACGGTCACCAAGGCGATCATGCCTTACGTAGAGCAGGGAATCTTGGGTATTCACGACTTGGAAGTTTCGCCTATACAGGTGCCGAGTAATACTACAGGAACCCAGGTTGTAGTCTGCATCGATGACAGTATTGTCATTCAGAAAAGTGTGGAAAGCTTCCTGGGCGGCAGAGGTTACCAAGTGCATACCATCGCCAATCCTGTCAAAGCGATTGCGGATTTGTACAAACTTATGCCTGACCTCATCCTGATGGATATTGCCATGCCCAAGATGGATGGCTATGAGCTATGCGCCATGATCCGTAAATCAGGAGCTTTTCATAAAACTCCGGTCGTCATGCTCACCGGTAAAGATGGCTTCATTGACCGGGTCAGAGCCCGTATGGCTGGGGCCACTGAGTATCTGACCAAACCTTTCGGAGAGCAGGACCTTTTGGCCATTGTTGATAAGTACGTGGGCTCTGCCAAGGACAGCACTGTGTCCTCTCCTTCTTCTATAACCCTTTCTTGAGGCTACTATGAGCACCGTAATGCTGGTCGAAGACAATTTAGCTCAGCGAGAGATGATTGCGAATGTACTCCGCAATAGTGGCATCGAAGTAATCTCTGTCCAGGATGGGCTTGAAGCCCTCAATCAGGTGGAACGTATCCGTCCTGATCTTGTAGTTTTAGACATCATCATGCCTCGGCTCAATGGCTATGAAGTATGCCGCAGGCTTAAGTCCAACCCTGTTACCCAGCAGGTACCTGTTGTGATGTGCAGTTCCAAAGGGGAAGAATTTGACCGCTATTGGGGAATGAAACAGGGAGCGGATGCCTACATCACTAAACCTTTTATCCCCCAAGAACTGATTCAAACCATCAGAACCCTACTTAAGAGATAAGGCTGCATGGAACAAAACTTAAACGGATGGCAAGACTCGAGCACAATCGATAACGATGCTTTCAGGAGGATAGACCTTGCGTCGTTGGATAAGTCTCCCCCTGTGGCCATACCAAGAGGAGACCTCTACTTACGCTTTGGTCTGTCTGGTGAAGAGCAGTTTGCCTTCGCCGTTACCTCCGTGGTGGAAGTTGTGGAGATAGTGCCGGAGCGGATTACCCCGATGCCCAATATCTCTTCTCTTATTTTGGGAACCTTTAATTTAAGGGGAGAAATCATCTGGATTTTGGATCTCCCCCAACTCCATGGCCAGGCTATGACCGATTTGGTTGGCCCCTGCTCCGTGATTGTTATTCAAGAGGGGGAAGGAGTATTGGGTTTGGCGGTTCAAGCCATTCAAGGCATGGCTTGGATAGATGCCGAACAGATCAAAGATGACCCTCATGAATTTCTTGATGGATCTCTTGAGGAAGAGTTGGCCCAACATGTTCAGGGGAAATTCTATACCGAGGAGAGGCCCGTGATTCTGCTCGCGCCAGGCTCCATTGTCAATGCCAAACAATGGGAAGCAGCATAACACGAACCGCATCATACGCCAAATGAGTTTTCACAAGAGGTAAGACCATGGTTTCGGCAACCGAATATCAACAAGCTGTAGAGGCTTTCGCTCAGGAAAACTATGAGGAAGCTGTCAAGCTGTTTACCTATCTTGTAGATGCCCGGCCCGAAGACCCAAATCTTCGTCTCTGGCTGGCCTCGGCCCAGCAGCAAATCGGTCGTCCAGACATGGCGCGGACCCAATATGAACAGGTTTTAGCGCTGAAGGCTGATTCTGAAGTTCACCAAACCGCTAACAAGGCACTACAGCGTTTGGACTTAGAAAATATGGAACACCAAAAGGGAGGTAACCGCATGGCCCCATTGGGGCCAGAGTCCTTCTTTGAAGCAAGCTACGAATCCGTAGAGCCTACGTTTGTCCAGACAGAAACTGAACTGCCTTTTGCTCCCATAGATTTGGGGCCCGCAGATTTCTTGCCGGAAGAACCTAGAGAGACAGCACAGCAAAGGGAATCTATCGCCTATGAAAATTTCTATCTAGAGCCCTTCTCCTCCCCAGCCCAGCCCCTACCTGACTCCCCAGAGAAAGTTACTGACCCGTACTATCCTGAGCAAAACTATTCTGCTCAGCCTATAGAACTTGACCTTTCGACAGCACTTTCAACTAAGTCCAGTCAAGAACCAATGAAAGAAAAAATGACTAAAGAAATGAAAGAAGAAAGCTCCTATGCTGAAATGCACTTACCCAAGCCCATGATAAGCACTACGCCAGAAGACCGCCCTTCCAAAGCATTTGCGTTCAACGAACCTCTCAACATTGAAGAGGAGATACTAAACGCAGCAGACTTGGAAAACGCCGTTTCACGCCAAGAGAAAATGAGCAAAGTCCTGCTCCCCATCGCCCTGATCCCCGGAGTAGGCAGCCTATTAGGTCTAGGGTGGGCCATCCACGAAGGGCTTCCTCTTGCAAAGGCTTCTTATTACGGGGTACCGATGCTTGTCGGCACTGCCGCTTCCCTGCTACTCCTGTCCCAAACTGCTAAGAAACTGACAGACCCCACCAAGAACTTGATGGGGAAAATGAGTACTTTTTTGCAGGAACAGCAGCAAGAATCCAGCAGGCAGAAGCAAGAAAAAGAAGACCTACAACGCCAAGTGATCAAACTTTTGGATGAGGTTGAGGGTGCTGCACGGGGAGACCTCACCGTCCAGGCCGAAGTTACCGCAGATATTATGGGAGCCGTAGCAGACTCCTTTAACCTGACGATTCAGAACCTCAGCCAATTGGTTCGCAAGGTCAAACGAACGGCAGGTCAAGTCAGCCTTTCTGCTTTAGAGAACGAACAATTCGCCCGTGGCCTATCTACCGATGCCTTGCGTCAATCAGAGGAAATCGGTCAAACCCTCGGGGCCGTCCGCAATATGACCAAGTCCATTCAGCAGGTAGCCAGCAACGCCCGCACGGCAGAAACCGTAGCCCGTCAAGCCAGTGAGACAGCAGCACAGGGGGGTGAGGCGGTAGAAAGAACCGTAGCAGGCATTTTGTCAATCCGCGAAACCGTTTCTGAAACAGGCAAGAAAGTAAAGCGGTTGGCAGAATCCACCCAAGAGATTTCTAAAATCGTTGCCCTGATCAACCAGCTATCCTCTCGGACCAACCTCCTCGCGCTGAACGCCAGTATTGAAGCAGTACGGGCTGGAGAAGCAGGACGGGGGTTTGCCATCGTAGCCGATGAAGTGCGCCAACTGGCAGACCGTGCGGCGAAAGCCACCCGAGAAATTGAACAGATTGTACTGAATATCCAATCGGAGACCAGTAGTGTAATGGCAGCGATGGACACCGGAATCGACCAAGTCATCCAAGGAACAGCGGTGGCTCAACAAGCCAAGGCTTCCCTGGATGAGATCATCACCGTTTCACGCCAGATTGACGAACTGGTTTCAGGTATTGCCCATAGCTCCGTAAGTCAAGAAGAAACGGCCCGCATCGTAGCGAAGGTTATGGAAGGGGTAGAAGTTACTGCCCAAACCACTTCAGAAGAAGCCCGTCGCGTTTCTGACTCTCTCCAAAGGCTGGTATCCGTGTCCAACAGTCTCGAAGCCTCTACAAATCGCTTTCAGGTAACAGAAAGTTCGCAGGCTGAAAATACGCCCCTCTTGGAAGGTTCCGTGGAATCGGCTTTAGAAAGCCATGGGTCCCCATTTAAGTCTCTTCCTCAATAGCAACGGTAAAGGAGCTTTTCCATGGAGCAAGACGCACAGCAACGCATCCTGGAGTACTTTATCGAAGAAGCCAGTGACCATCTCAATACGATGGAACAGGGTTTGATGGAGCTACAGAACAGCGATGACCCAGCGAATGTTCTCAGAGAATTATTTCGAGGAGCACACTCTGTCAAAGGCGGAGCTGCGATGCTTGGCCTGCAGGCAATTCTAAGTATTTCTCACCAACTAGAGGATTATTTCAACATCCTGCAAGAACGCCAGCTTCACATAGACCAAGAACTAGAAAGCTACCTCTTACAGGGGTTAGATATCCTCAAGGTCGTGTTCTATGCACTACCCACCATAGACCCCATCGTTAATGAACAGTGCTTAGCGGATATGGTGCCTCTAGGGCAGAAGATTGAGGCCAAGCTCAATAATATAAGCATAGATCCCCTAGAAGAAGACGCTACGCCAGCACCCCTCCCCGAAGAAACCGTACAAAAGTCTATTGCTCCTGTAGTAAGGACCTTAGTTCATACACCGCTTAATCCGGATGAACAGAAGATTTTGGGGTATTTCATCGAAGAAGCCCAAGAGAACTTGGCCGTAGCTGAACGAAATTTGGCTGCGCTATGCACTCCAGGTCCTGACCCGCACCTAGCTCTAGATGAACTGCGCGAAGAGCTATATCGGTCTTTTCACTCCATCAAAGGCGGAGCCGCAATGCTCCACCTGCAGGCGATCCGGCAAATTGCCTTTCGTCTGGAGCATTTTTGCCGGGAAGTGCACAAACAACCAGACCTCCTTGATTCGGTCCTAAATGACTACCTGGGCCAAGGTAGGCTTCTCTTAGAGGGCCTCATCAACAGACTGCCTGAAGTAAATCTTGAACTGGACGAAGCAGCCTTACAAGCAGCTGAACCCCTCATGATTCGCATTGAGAATAAGCTCAATGGCATGGAGACGGTGGACGCAGTATTAGCCTCCCCAGAAGTAATCTCCGCAATGGAGGAAATACCTCAGGAAGAACCTGAATTAACAGTTGCAGAATGGCTAGATACCCTTCCAACTTTAGAGGTGCTAGAAACAGAAAACGTAGAAGTCGCCTCTGCTGTTGAAGCGATGGCTCAGGAACAACCAGAATTAGTTGCCGCCATACCAGAACCAGCGGCCATACCGCCAGACTTGTTGGAACAAATCGACGAAGGGATCTACGCCCTTCAAGAATGTTTTATCCAGCCTCGGTTTGCACCTGTACGCGAAGAGATATTAACCCTGACGCAGACCCTAACAGAGTTAGGCCCAATCTACGGATTCCCTGGATTCGAAAGGATCTGTCAGACCTTGGCGTTGGCCCTCTTACGGAGTGGAGACGATCACTGGCAAGAAATGGGATTCCGCGTATTGGCAGAATTCCAGCAAGCTAAAGCACTCATTCTGCAAGGAGATGGGGCAAAGATACAACCTTCTTCCTGGCTCATGGCATGTGCCGGTTTACAGGTCGCAGAAGAGCTGTCTGAACCTGAGACTTTCGCCGAAGAGAAACCATCCGAACTATTTGAACCCGAGATCGCGGTAGCAATCACGGAAGAAGTATCTGAACTTGCATCCTTAGAGAAGCAAGATCTAACAAACCTAACATTAGAGTCTCTAATGTCCGCAGAGTTTCCAACTTCTGTAGCCGAAGAGACCATAGAACCTCAAGCACTAGAGGCTGTAGCTGAGCCTGCGGCAAAGGATCCCCTCGGAGACATTCTCGCGCAACTGTTCGCCCCCCCTCAAGCCGACTTTATAACGGCCCAAGGTCAAGCTCCTGTGGTGGAACAACAGACACCGCAAGAAACTGAGCCCATTGCAGCAATAGAGACTTCCTCAGAATCTCTTGAGGACCTATTCACCATCATGCCTGAAGTGGTGGAGCTGGAGCGCCCTCTATCCGCCCCTGCCGCAGAAGAACTTGCCGCCAGTGCTGCTTCTGAAGCAGACATGGACTTAGCCGCCACGTTTGGGGCCTCAGAAACCACCGTAGAACCAACGAAAGCTACGGATCTTCCTTCGACCCCTGTCACCCCAACCCACCAAGAACCTCCGGCAGCACCGCCTACCGCTCGGCCTGCCCGACGGCCTTCAAGGCCTGAGCGGAATGACCGTAAAATTACCCGCCCAGCGGCAGCGGCTTCCTCAGAATCACGGCCCCCCCTGACCGGACCCGTAGTCCGTCGCACCATGCGGGTAGAAGTACGCCACCTAGATGGTTTGAGCAATCTAGTGGGAGAACTGGTCATCAACCGCAACACGCTGGAAAATCAACAGACCCGCCTACGCGCTTCCTTGGAAATGCTCCAGCAACGGGTCTCCAGAATGGACCGTGTTAGCCGCGAACTCGAAGAATACTACGATCGATCAGTACTCGGTATTCAGGCACCTGGCAATCCTTCCAGCGCCATGGATGCCATTAACCGGGGTAAAGAAGCGTTCGATGCCTTAGAGATGGACCGCTACACCGCCTTTCATACCATCTCTCAAGAGATCATGGAATTGATCGTACGGATTAAAGAAGCATCCTCAGATATTGAGTTTGTGGTCGATGAATCGGATGAAACCAGTCGTCAATTCCGGCAGATCTCATCCCAACTCCAGGATGGACTCAACCAGATTCGGATGTTGCCCCTCAGTGAATTGGTCGATCGTCTCCCTCGCGCGGTACGAGATCTCTCGATCAACATGGGCAAAGAAGTTGAGCTGGAACTGTTAGGCCGCGAAACCTTACTGGATAAGGCTATTTTAGAAGAGTTGTACGACCCGCTTACCCACCTCACGACCAATGCCCTCATGCATGGTATTGAGCCGATTGAAGAGCGACGCAGACTCAACAAAAAAGCCAAAGGCAAAATCACGGTTTCGGCTTCTCACCAAGGTAACCAGACCCTCATTGCCGTCAAAGATGATGGCCGAGGACTGGATGCCCGTCGGATTCGGGCCAAAGCCGTAGAGCGGGGTTTACTCACCCCAGAACAAGCGGCAGTGATGACGGATAGTGAAGTCTTCCCGCTGATTTTCTTGCCTGGTTTCACCACCGTTGATCAGGTAACAGAGATCGCAGGACGGGGTGTCGGGATGGATGTCGTCCTAAGCAGACTCAACCGCTTGCGGGGGAATGTACTGATTGACTCCATCCCTGGGGAAGGAACAACCTTTACGATTCGCCTTCCTTTGACGCTCAGCATTTCTCGGGCCATTCTCTGTCGCCATGGTCAAGGGATGATTGCATTCCCGCTCGACAGTATTGATGAGATGGTCGAATTACCAACCAACCGGATCAAGGCCGAAGGAAAGCGCCGCTATATTCTCTGGCGCGATCGCTTTATTCCTTTTGTTCCCCTCGCTGAACTCCTGATTTACCAGCGTCCTGGCTTAGCCACCTCCCAGGACTTCATGAAAGAGAAAGAAGTCGCTACGGTTATCCTGCGTAGCGGAGATTCCTACGTTGCGGTCGGGGTCGATGCGTTTATCGAAGAGCAAGAAATTGTTATCAAGCAGCTCAAAGGACCCGTAGATAAGCCTCAAGGACTGGCTGGCGTCACTGTTCTTGGCAATGGTCAGGTGATGTCCATTGCGGATGTGGGCGAATTGATCGCGATGGTGACCGGGCAACTACCCGCCGTCAAGGAAGCGAAGCCGTTCCATCCAACCAAAACAATCAATTCGCCTAGCCAACCGACGGTTCTAATCGTGGATGATTCGATTACCGTACGTGAGCTATTGTCCATGACTTTTACCAAGGCAGGATATCGCGTCGAACAAGCCAAAGATGGGCAAGAAGCCATCGAAAAGCTCAAGGCTGGACTGGCCTGCGATATGGTCTTCTGTGATGTGGAAATGCCCCGGATGGATGGATTTGAATTCCTATCTCAAGTCCAGAAGGATAGCCGTCTTAATCAGATTCCAGTCGCTATGCTCACCTCTCGCAGTGCGGACAAACATCGGCAAACCGCTTACCAGCTGGGAGCTAAAGGCTACTTCACCAAGCCCTATTTGGAAGAAGACCTGCTCAAAGGCGCGGAGTTACTTCTAAAAGGCGGCCAGATAGCGATGGTCTAAGGCTCTATCACAGCAAACACTCCCCTCCATGGTTTCAAACTTTGGGGGGGTATAACTTGTCGAGGTTCAAACCTTGATTATGTCCTTGCACGAAAATTTAGATGCGCTTGACCTGGATGCTCATAGAATTCTGTTCTCACAAAGTCAATGATTCTGATAGACTAAAAGGCCTGCGAACATGGCAATGTAGCTCAGTGGTAGAGCAAGCGGTTCATACCCGCTTTGTCGCTGGTTCAAATCCAGCCATTGCCACCAAGGTTTATGTTTTCTCTGCATTTCCTCCATCAAAGGCTCCTCCAGGAGGTCCGCTCCCGAAAATTGTGGTTTCGGGAGGATTCTTTGCTGGTTGGGGTATCTGGAGGACAAGATTCCCTGTGTCTTTTGAAGCTTTTAGCGGACCTCTGTCCGCAGAAACAGTGGAGGTTACATGTTCTCCATCTAGACCACGCTTGGAGGGAAACGGCTGCTGCTGACAGTGCAGTAGTCCGTCAGTTTTGTGAAATGCTCAAGGTTCCTTGTACCGTTATCCGGGCGGTAGTTGCTCCCCTGTCAGAAGCAGAAGCCCGAAAGTGGCGCTATGAGAACTTCCAGGAAGTAGCTCAGGCGTTAGACATTCCGATAGTCCTCACCGCCCACACAGCCAGTGACCGCGCAGAAACCTTGCTTTTTAACCTGACCCGTGGCAGCGCGATGGATGGACTAGGGAGTTTACCGTGGACAAGAAAGTTAGGGCCTAATGTCCAATTGATCCGCCCCCTGCTCAGTACTACCCGCCAAGAAACCCAAGAGTTTTGCCACGTACATAACTTGCCTGTGTGTCTCGACCAAACCAACGAAGACCTGCACTATCAACGCAACCGCATTCGTTTAGAACTTTTGCCCTATCTCGCCAAGCATTTTAATCCACGTGTAGAACAAAGCTTGAGCCGAACGGTTGAAATCCTGACAGAGGAGCGCCGCTACTTGGAAGCCCAAACCCAAAAGGTTTATGCAGCTGTTTATGATGCGCCGAACCGTCTGCATCGCCTGAAACTGCGAGAGGAGTCGATAGCCTTGCAGCGTCGGGTAATTCTCAAATTTTTAGGGGACTGTTTATATTCCGGTCGCGGTGGGCATCCCTGTTTTGACGATGTAGAAGTAGTTCGCCAACTCCTTCATGCTCCGAATCAAAAATGTACCCGTTCGCTGATTCAGGGCATTGGTGTAGGAGTTCAGAAGGATTGGATTGTGATCCTACACAAAAACTCTTTACCTGACTAATTATCCTTTGGTTAAATCGATCCATAGCGTGTAAAGTGGCGCTGAAAGGTACATTATCAAGCTATGAAAAAAGACCTCATCTACACTCTGGTTTTGTCCCTAATCACTACTCCATATCTATATGTCGAAGTTGCACAGGCTGATCCCGATCCTAAGACTCAGAAAGCAGATGGACAAATTATGCTTCGTGTGATTAAAGCCAAACCTTTGCAACCCAAGATTTTCCGAGCCAATATGATCACCTCTCCTGCTCAACGCTTTCAACAGGTCGCTGACCAAGTGAATCGAAGTAATAAACCTGTGCCAGAGAAACCTGTTCCTACGGCTATTACGCCCATTATCGATACCGTCACTGATATTCAGGGCCGTGTGCTCAATCTGGGGACTGATGTTTTTGCCTTTACGCTGTCTCCCTTGCCGATTCGTTTAGAGCGCCCCCAAGTAGAGTATGTGCGAGACCGCACCTTCGAGGCTGTAACTAAACACAACGTTCAGTTTTATAAGACCCAGTGGTAGTCAACTCAGCATAGGCTCTTTCCAAGAGGCTCAATGCGCTCAGCTAGAGCCACATCCCCAGGGGTGTTGCAATTCAACAGTATCTCCTCGTCCGTTAAAGCTAGTTCTTGCACGGAAAGTTGAGATAACCAAGCTTGGAAAGACCGTCCACCTTGGTTTAAAAATTGCTGCAGGTGGTCAAGGCTGGCCCGGCGATAAAAGGCACACAGAGGCTCCCATCCTTTCTCTTTCTCGGTCTCTCTCCGAGGAACCAAAGCCATCACAGAAGGGGGAAGCTCTGTAAGTGTCTCGGCCCAAGAACGGAGGGTGATTGCCTTGATCTTAGGTAGATCGCAGGCGAGCAAAAGAACCCATTCCGTTTCAATATGGGCTAATCCTTGGGCAAAACCGTTTAAAGGTCCCTGGGGATCCATCTCTTGGATAAACTGACATCCTTTTGGGGTTAAAGATTGATACCGTTCAGGCCATGCCGTCACAATATAGAGATAGAGCGTTTCGCCGAGAACCTCTTGCGCTACCGAGCAGACGCGAAGGAGCATAGGCATCCCTTGGATCTTGACCAATGCCTTATCTTGCCCCATACGCATACTTTGTCCGCCGGCCAAAATAAGAGCGCTGAGACCTACTCGCTCGGCCTGGCGCATCTTAGTCAAGTCAGTCAAGATGAAATTCCTCTAGAGCGGGCAAAAAATTGTGATTTTCGTGGTCAGAACGACTCAATTTGATCAGGGCAAAACGTTGAAGCGGGGTGAGTTTAGCCCACTGGTCAAGCGTGAATGTGACATTCAGCGTTTTGGTTTGTTCTCGGACACTAGAGGGGATGACTGTATTGTTCGCCCATTCGGGATGAGGTTCGATCGTGAGTTTAGTGGGTAGATGCCCCGTACTCGCTAGAACCAAATGCTGGAGATGTTCCCGATAGGCATTTACTTCTTCATCCGTCTGACAGGGCATTTCCACCAAGACTTTACGTTGCTCACGACTGAACTTATTCCATTCAGATAACTTGAGCTTGATGCCACAGGTATCAAGCTTGAGCCGGACCCCCATCGGAACACAGCGCAGGGCCTCTACAAAATCTGCTTCAAACTGGAAAAATGGAGGAGAAGTCATGTCACTTGCTTTTTACTTGAGAACCTCTCCCCTAGCCCCTCTCCGTAAACCGGAGAGGGGAACTTAAATCAAACGTACACTCCCCCTCTCTCTTTGCCTGAAGGGTAACCATAGGGTGGGGAGAGGTCTCTATTATGACGCTTCCCGCTGTTCTAACTGCTCCCGCACCTCTGCCCCAAAATGTTCTATCAGCAGAGATCTAAGAACACTAGGGAGTTCTTCGCAGGGAACTTTTTCATAGACTAGTTCTGCCAACTTGGAATCTTTGCCGACCTTGCCACCGATGAGAATATTCACGCCATCTACGGTTTGACCGTTGAACTTAGCTTTGGTGCCAATCAATCCGATATCCCCAATCTGAGGTTGACCACAAGAATTGGGGCAGCCAGACCAGTGGATGCGAACAGGGTTCGGTAAATACAGCTCCTCTGCCAAGACTTGAGTCAACTTCAAAGCCCGCTCTTTGGTTTCAATGATTGCGAGGTTGCAGAACTGAGCCCCAGTGCAGGATACCAAGCCCCGTAGAAGTGGATCGGGATCGGGAGAGAACTCTTGCAAAAGGGATTCGGCTAAAAGTTGATTCAGATGGCTCTCATGCACATGGGGAATCAAGACACTTTGTTCTACCGTGAGGCGAATTTCTCCAGTCCCGTAAAGATCGGCCAAACGAGCTAGCTCAATAGCTCTATCTCCGTAGATCCGACCGATGGGAACGTGGAGGCCCACAAAGTAGTAACCAGGCTGCTTCTGGTGATGGACGCCCACATGGTCGCGTTTGGCGTAGTCGATGAATTCATGATGCGATTGGGGACCGAGCGGCTGCCCAAAAGCTTTCTCCACTTCCTGGCGGAATTTTTCGATCCCCCAGTCATCAATCAAGTGCATCATCCGGGTCTTGGTGCGGGCATCCCGCGCTCCAAAGTCGTGGAAAACATTCAATATCGCTACAGAGAGGGGAGCAACTTGCTCTGGCAGGACAAAACAATCGAGGGGAATAGCTGGGGTAGCCCGTTGTGAATTCAACACTCCTCCGACGAGGACGTTGAAGCCCACGACTCCATCTTGCTCTGCAGGGATAAAGCCAATGTCATTAATTTCAGCATGGGCAGAGTTTTCTCGGTCGCCTGTAATCGAAATATTAAACTTCCGAGGGAGATTGCTGAGACGCTCGTTCCCTTTACGGTAATTGGTAATCAGGTTGTCAATTTCTTGGGTCAGAGGACGCACATCAATAACTTCACTGGGATCCAAGCCTGCTACCGGAGAGCCCACGACATTGCGCACGTTATCCATACCGGACTGGATGGTGGTCAAACCCACGGTTTCTAACCGTCCCATAATCTCTACGATGTCTTCGATGCGTAGGCCACGCAGTTCGATATTCTGCCGAGTCGTGATGTCGAGTTGCTGGACATCAGAAAACTCCAGAAGTAATTCGCCAAGGACCCGCATTTGCTGACTGTTGATAATTCCATTGGGAGCTCTGAGCCGGACCATCCAGCGACCTGGGGTTTTTTTGCGAAAGAACCAACCCACCCACTTCAACCGTTCTAGATCATCCTTAGGGATCGCTTCCCAACCCATGGCTGCAAAATGAGCAAGTTCATTCCTAACGGCCAACCCAGGCTTTACCTCTTTAATTTTTTCAATGGGATTACTCATCAACTTTCTCCCAGGGAAGGACCCGTTTGATTTTAATGCGCACAGCACCCTGAACTTTAATTCAAGCCAGAGACAGAGACCAGAAGCAGCAGCACGCTAAGGCTGAATTGAGCATTCTGGATTCGCTATACAGGAAGCGGCTCTGTTTAAAGGAAACACGCTTTACTTTGCGAAAAATGTGTTTCTCGTAACAGAACACTCCTTCGACCAGACCTATGCTTATGGGTCTGATAACAAAGCTGCATCAGTTTTTGATTTTTAAGGATATGTACAGGAGTCAAGCATCGTTGAGTATCTTTTTATACAAAAGCGCTCGGACTGAGTGCGGTAAAGCTTCTAGTGAAGGATCATGCGGGACTGTTTGTGGATTCTAGGCAATTACAGTATTTTCTAGCTTTAGTGACTTTTGCCAATTTCCGCTTGGCTGCCAAAAACTCTGGCATTTCGCAACCGGGCTTGAGTAGGCAAATTATGTCTTTGGAAGCAGAGTTAGGTGGGCCTCTATTCAACCGTAACAATCGTAAAATCACGCTCACTCCGATTGGCGAATGCTTTCTGCCTTATGCTCGCCGGGCTGTTAAAGAACTGGAACAGGGGCAGCATGCTATCAAAGAATTGCTTCGCCCGGATAAGGGTGAAATTTGTGTGGCGGCGCTCCATTCAGTGAATACCTATCTCTTGCCTTCTCTCCTGGCCAGTTTCCGAGAACAGTATCCTGAAATACAGCTTCGTCTGAGCTCTCTAGGATCAGAGCGTATTACCAAGGTTTTGCTGGATCGCTTGGTGGATTTAGCGATTGTGATGGGACCGGTGACGGCTCCAGAGTTGGTCAGTATTCCTCTGTACGAAGAAGAATTGGTATTTTTAGTCCCTGCAAACCACCCGCTTACCCGTCTGGATACGGTGCGGCTGATCGATATTGCGCCCTATCCCCAAATCATATTCCGGGACGGCTATGGGATGAACACAACGGTCAACCAACTCTTTACCGAGATTGATTGCGTGGTAGATGTTGCGGTGGAATTAAATACCTTAGAAGCATTTAAGGAAACAGTCCGTCAAGGGGTTGGGGTCGCTCTATTGCCTATTACCGCCGTTCAAAATCTTCCACCCGATCTGGTTAGCTTGCGGGTCAAAGAACCGAAGTTGACCCGCACAGTAAAGTTGATTTGTCGTCGAGATAATTATCAAATTCCGGTGGTCGCTGATTTTGTCGACTTGGTTGCCCAGCGTTTACCGTTTATCTACAGTCAGCTCATCCAAAATTCTGCCCACCCCAGTTCCTTTGAAGAGAAGGTGATTCAATTAGTGGGTCCTTAACCCCTAATCCCCTACGATAAATAGCCCTATTATTTTTTACCGCATGAGCACTATATTCCGTGAGTACGTTAAAAAGATTGGTTCCGGTCGCCTCACGGGTAGAGATCTCACACGAGGAGATAGCTGCAAAGCTACGGTGATGCTGCTCAATCAGGAAGCTACCCCGGCCCAGATGGGAGCTTTTTTGATTGCTCATCGGATAAAACGGCCCACCGTTGAAGAATTAGCGGGCATTCTCGATGCCTACGATCTGGTAGCACAACCGATGAAGGTTTTGTCTGATGCAAAAAGTCCGGTGGTTTTAAGTAGTCCCTACGATGGGCAGGAGCGTTTAGGGATTGTGGCCCCACTTACCGCCTTAATTTGTAGCAGCCTGGGACAGGGCATCGTTATCCACGGCACCACCGATATGGCCCCCAAGCATGGTATGACCTGTTTTGATGTTTTAGGTGCTTTGGGAGTAGACCTGACCAGAAGTAGTCAAGCCTTGACCCAACAGTACAAGGACCTTGGTATTGGCTGGGTATACTCGCCTACTCATTTTCCTGAGGCCTATGCCTTGCAGACGTTACGGGATGAGGTGGGAAAACGCCCTCCCTTAGCTACTGCAGAACTTCTGTGGAACCCAGTAGGAGTGGGGTTACCGATTATTGGTTATACCCATCGAGAAACGGTGGATCTGGCGGTGGGGACGGCAGAACTGAGGGACAGCAATCCTTTTGTCATGGTGCGTGGGGTGCAAGGTTCCTCCAATTGCACGATGTTCCATCCCAACCTGGGTTTTCGTTGGGCTCAGGGGATGACAGTTCCAGAGAGCTTTCGAATTTTGGCTTCTGAATACGATTTAGGGGATGATGATTTTCCAATGCTCAAAGATGGCAAAGACTTGGAACGTCATCGGGAACTATCTTTAGCAACGCTCCAAGGAAAAGCAACATCTCTCCGCCGGGCTGCTATTTTCAACAGTGCTTTTGTCTTGTTTCAAGCTGGGTTTTGCGATTCTATCGCTGATGCCATCCCCTTAGCGACACATGCCCTAGAGGAAGGATTGGCTGAGCAGCAGCTCCAAAAACTTTTGGCGTAGCTTGCCGAGAATTTATTCATTTCAGGACTGGACCTGACTTCTTACCCACTTACAAAATGAACAAATTAGGCTGGTCTCGCCCATCGTCTCACGTAATTCTAAGCAGAACTCGGTGGGTATTTTGAGGCAGTAGGGTAGTAGTCATCGGTGAAGGAGCCCATCCGTCCCTATAATAATCACGGCTGCTTCCGTCGCGGAGTGGCTTTCTTGACCCCCTAGAGAGAACCTATCGTGATTGACCTAAGCAAAATTCCTCCCCAGCCTAAGGAAAACCTTTTAAATATCCTTGTGGAGATCCCTACTGGAAGCCACAATAAGTACGAATTTGACAAAGATATGGGTACGTTTGCCCTAGACCGCGTGTTGTATTCCTCGGTCTACTATCCGGCTGACTATGGTTTCGTGCCCAACACCTTAGCGGATGATGGGGATCCTCTTGATGGTCTGGTGATCATGGACCAGCCGACTTTCCCTGGTTGTGTGATTGCTGCTCGCCCTCTTGGCTTTTTGGAAATGATTGATGGCGGAGATAAAGACGAAAAAATACTTTGCGTCCCCGTCAAAGACCCCCGCTATGCTAACGTGAACTCCTTAAGTGATATCGCGCAGCACCGCTTGGACGAAATCGCTGAATTCTTCCTAACCTATAAGCGTTTGGAGAAAAAAGAAGTAGAAATCAATGGTTGGAAAGGGTTAGAAGAAACCCATGCGCTGATTGCCAAATCTATTGCTCAATACAAGGCATAGATTATCTGCGCGAAGAGGCGCGATATATTGTGCCTCTTCGCCTATTGTCGGTAGACAGTTCAAAAACTGTACCTGACCTTAATGCCAGCACTGGGTGCCTGTTCGTAGAGTGAATTTATTAGGATGCGAATGTAAGGAGTCTATCCACTTATGAATCTTGCTCACGCGCTACAGTACGGCCTCTCCCAAACCCCTGAAAAAATTGCTTTTGCGGGAGATGGTCGTGCTTTTTCCTATGCCCAAGTAACCCAACTCAGTGAGAATTTTGCGGCTTCCTTACACGCCCTTGGTTATCTTCCAGGCCAGCGCATCGCGGTCATGCTGCCGAATATTCCTGAATACGCCTTGGTGGTATATGGTCTTTGGCGATTAGGGGTGGAACCTGTGCTTGTCAATCCTCAACTAACAGGCCGAGAACTTCTCTATATCCTGCAAGACTCCCAGGCCAAAGCGATTGTTATGCCCGATGCCCTGTTGCCTGTGCTTCAACCGCTCAGACCGGAATTGAAGGAATTGACAGTCATGGTGATCGGAGTCGGTGGCTCATCTCAGGACCTGAATTTTGGACAATTGGTTGCCACTCCCGGCCAACATCCCATTCTGGAACGCAGCCTGGAGGATACGGCGCAACTCCTCTACACCTCGGGAACTACGGGCAAGCCGAAAGGAGCCATGCTCAGCCATGGCAACTTATGGGCGAATGCGAAGGGGGGAGTGACCGCGCTCCAAGTTTCTCCAGAAGACCATTTGTTCTGCATTTTGCCTGTATTTCACGCTTTTGCTTTCACCGCAGCCCTTGTCATTATCCCGCTTATCGGCGGGTCCGTGAATTTTGAGTACCGCTATGCTCCCAAGAAACTGATGGAGCATCTCAGCGATCCCCGTGTGAGTGTCATGGTTGCGGTACCAAGTTTGCTTGGTTTGTTTCTGCGCTTCCCCGAAGAATTCAAGTTTTCCCCGGCATTGCGCTGTATCCTCAGTGGCGGTGGTCCGCTGGCTCCCCAGTTGGAAGCAGCTTTTAGTCAGCGCTTTGGCGATATTATCCGTCAGGGCTATGGGCTGACCGAATGTTCTCCCTATGTTGCGGTGAACCCCCTCCAGGCTGCACCTAAACTCGGGTCTATCGGGACTGTATTCCCTGGGGGAGAATTGGCGGTGCGGGACCCGGTGAGTGGGGAGTTCCTCTCTACAGGCGAAGTTGGAGAACTAGTAGTGCGTGGTCCCCACGTGTTTAAGGGCTATTGGAATTGCCCAGAAGCCACCGCAGAGGCTTTTGTGGATCATTGGTTGCGGACGGGCGACTTGGGCTATCAGGACGAAGACGGTTATTTCTTTATCGTGGACCGCTTGAAAGACATGATTATTGTCGGTGGTGAGAATGTCTATTCTCGCGAGGTTGAAGATGTCTTGATGGGCTTGGCACCGATCAAAGAAGTGGCAGTAGTCGGCGATCCAGACCCGGAAAAAGGGGAAGTGGTCCATGCCTATGTCAGTTTGAAGGAAGGTGAAATCACCACCGAAGCTGAGGTGATCGCCTATGCCCGTAGGTTCTTGACGGCCATCAAAGTGCCCAAGTATGTAACCTTCCTGGATGAATTACCCAAATCGGCTATAGGCAAGATCTTGAAACGAAACCTGAGAAAGTCTGCTATAACAGCTTCCTAGCCCCTGACGGATAACGAGTCATAATTTTCTGTGGGATCCGTTATGGTTGAGATAAGAAAAAAACGTGGGGATCTGGCTCATGACCTTACATGCAGAACTACATCGGCACTTAGGCGGTTCTGTGGTCCCCAGAGTCCTCTGGCGGTACTTTATCCGCCATAGCCATCCGATTACGGACCGGTTCCAAAACTATGAGGGGTTTGAGGAGTTCTACACCAAGCGCCGCAGTTCTCTGGAAGAATATCTCGAACTCCATACCTTGGTTGAATCGGTCCAAACCCTGGAAGCCTTGCCCTATTTCATCTATCGGTTACTGCGTGGAGCCTACGTTTTTGAAAATCTGGCCTATTTGGAACTACGCTACACTCCTTACTACCGCACAGACCACCATCTGAGTGAAGACCAACGCATCGACCAAATGCGAGAAGTGGTAGACATCGTTGGTCAAGCATCCCGTCAGACGGAGTATCCCATCGTCACTACCCAAATTCTCTGTACCCATACGCGACTCCCGGAGAAAGTCAATCGGGCGATTGTACATCTTGCCAGAGATTCTGACTATGTCAGTGGCATTGATGTTGCGGGTGGAGATGGAGCCTATCGGGAGCGGATGGATGAATTCGTAGACCTCTATCGCTACGCTTTAGCCCAAGGCTTAAAGACCACGGCCCATCTCTATGAGACTTCTCAGGGTTGTTATCCTCAGTTACTTCCCTACGTATCCCGCATCGGTCACGGTATTCTGATTCCGCTCCATTATCCAGAATTGCTGCCCGAACTGGCCTTACGCGGCCAATGCCTAGAAATTTGTCCTACAACCTATCTACAAACGGGGACGTTGAAGAGCATCAAAGAACTACAACCTGTGTTCCAACGCTGTTTTGCCGAAGGGGTAGACATCGCTATCTGTACAGATAATGCTGGGCTCCACAATGTCCGTTTGCCCTTCGAGTACGAGAATTTATTGACTCAAGATGTCATTGACTTTCGGCAGTTGCATAAATGCCAAGAGGCTGCGTTTCGCCATGCCTTCGCTTGGCCCTATCCCACCTCTCCTCAGGCCCTATTGCAAGAACCTGGTAATATCCCTGCTTCCCAGTCCCGCTAATACTTTGCGGTGTGCTTCTTCAATGATGCCTTTACCGCGTAGTAACCCTGTTCCCGCACCGGGACAAAGATACTGGAAATCTGGCCATTGATCTAGGAGAGCTTGCACCTGCTGGATTTGCCTAGGCCAATGAAAGGTTTTTTGGGTTTTCAGAGGAACCGGATAGCCCCGTGCATCGGGTAGTAAATGTCTGCCGGAGAAGACAACTCCGCCCTGCGCTTGCCAGAGGAGGCAACTGCTGCCCGGAGAATGTCCAGGCGTCCACAGCGCTTCAAAGAAGCCAGAAGACCAGGTTCTTTCAAAGGTCTTGAGGCGGGGAACATCCACTAAATACGCTTCTTGCTCTTGAAGGACCACCGGGCACCCAAAGTGCTGATGAAATTTCTTGGTTTCCCCAATCGCTCCGCGATGCGTAATAAACATCAAGCTCACGCCTCCTCGTGCTTCCAGAAAATCTAGATTCTCTTGGCTATAGGCCGGACTATCGACAAGCACAGCAGGCTGTTCTCCCTCCGCTTGGATAAAGTACGCGGTTCCCCCCAAGGTCGCACGGTTGGGACGGAAGGCAAAAAGTCCAGGAAGTATGAGTCGGGTCATTGGAGGTAGCTTATCAGGATGAGAATTGAATAATTAGACTTCAAGAGTATAAAAGCTAGTTGCCAGCCCTAGCGCTCGTTCCGCTTGACTTCTTGCAATAGAGGCAAGATCCATTTGATATCCAAGTTAGGAGCATGCCAAAGTAGAGTCATTGCCCTGGCTTCCCATCGATTTTTCAAACGGATATGTTCTTACAACGCCTCTATAACCACCGATCAATCCTTCTACTCAAATTTGAACTGGGGAAGGAGTGATAGAAGTTCGATCACTAGCAGATCTGGAAACCCTGGCTGAAACTGTGGAGCTGGAGTGCAAGCTTGCAGCGGGATCAGATGGGAAGGGTCAGCTGCCAAAAGATTTTTGGCCAACCTACAGTGCCTTTGCCAATACTCGCGGTGGCATCATCCTACTGGGAGTTAAAGAAAAACAGGGACGATTCTCTGTAAACGGTGTAGCCGAACCTCAGCGGTTAATCACAGATATTTTTAATATGCTTAATAACCCTCAAAAAGTCAGTGCTAACCTGCTGACTGATGCCGATGTGACTCCGCTGACCATAAATAATCAGACCATTATTCAGGTGCAAGTTCCAGCAGCTCACCGCAAGCATAAGCCCGTCTACCTCAATGGCAACCCCTTTCAAGGCAACACTTACCGCCGCTTGCATGAAGGAGATCGACCCTGTGACGATGAAACCGTTAAGCGTATGTTGGCTGAACAAGTCGAAGATGAGCGAGACAACAAAATTCTGCCCGGTTTCACCTTAGACGATCTTGAACCAGAGAGTCTACGTATTTATCGCCAGATGCTCCGCGATGTTAAACCGGAACATCCCTGGTTAGAGTTGGAGGACGGACTCTTCCTGGCTAGGCTCAACGGCTGGCGGCGTGATCGTCAGACTGGTGCAGAAGGGTTGACTCTAGCAGGTCTGCTGATGTTTGGTCGATGGGAAAGCATCCAGGAAGCAGTACCCCATTATTTTGTTGACTATCAGGAAAGACCAGACGCCCAAACCGAGAAGCGTTGGGTAGATCGGCTCATCCCCGACGGTACTTGGTCAGGCAACTTGTTTGACTTCTATCGCCGAGTGTATAGAAAACTAATCCTAGATCTTAAAGTCCCCTTCGTGATCAAAGCTGGGCAACGGCAAGACGACAGCCCCGTTCACGAAGCCATCCGTGAAGCATTGGTCAATACCCTAGTTCATGCAGATTACACGGGTAGAGTTTCCGTTCTGGTCGTTAAAAGACCTGATTTGTTCGGTTTTCGTAACCCTGGCAATATGCGAATTAGTCTCGAACAAGCCCTCCAAGGGGGAGTAAGTGATTGCCGCAATCGGATCATCCACCAAATGTTTCTGATGATTGGATTGGGGGAACGAGCGGGTTCTGGCATTCCCAAAATTTATAGCGGATGGAAGAGCCAGCACTGGCGATCCCCTACTCTCTATGAGAAAGACGACCCTGAGCAGACTCTATTAGCGCTGCGTATGTTGGATTTACTACCGCCAGAGGTGGTCTATGATCTGCAGACCAAGTTTGGACCGAAATTTAATCGCCTATCGGAGTTAGACCGCCTCATACTAGCCACTGCAGCTATTGAAGGTTTCGTTACCCATGTTCGGATGCAGGAATTGACAACCAAGCACAATCATGATTTGACCCTAGCTCTGCAGCGACTGGTGAAAGCTGAGTTTCTAGAATCCTCGGGTAAGACTAGAGGAACGGTGTATAAGCTGCCTGGTACTCGCTTGCCGACACCGGATACGGTGTTTGAACCTCAAGCTATCAAACAACTTTCACTAACTCAGCTCAGCTCCGAACATTTGCAGGGGAGCTCCGAACATTTGCAGGGGAGCTCCGAACATTTGCAGGGGAGCTCCGAACATTTGCAGGGGAGCTCCG
>JBAUTB010000242.1:0-5386 GCA_049582005.1 Gloeobacterales cyanobacterium
AACACCTTCTGGGCATCTTCACAATTTAGCACCAGCAGCGAGGGCCTTGTCAGATCGTTCTATCTTGAAATTCATGGGTTAGGCTAGCAAACCTATCAAATCAATTGCTAACGCAGACCCCGTAAGGACAGCAGCCCATCTATTCTCACGAATCACCTAGGATTGCTATATGAGTGCAATTGAACGGGAAATCTTCCTCGATCCTAGGCATCTTCGGAAGCACCTGCCTGATACTCCCGAGGTCCAAAGACTGCTGAGACGCGGGCGGGCTGCTCATGTCTTCAACGACGAAGCGACGATGTTTCGGGTTGCTCAGACTATCATAGAAAGAGGCGAGTACACAGGTAACATCCGAAACTATGAGCGTTATGGCTTGCTATTCACCGATCAGATCGGCTTCAGGATAGACCCAAACGGCTCAAGAGTTCCGCTCTTCTACGGTGAGGTTAAAATCGATGCGAACAACCGATACCATCCCCTCCCCCGCACTCGACCCGGTGAAGGATAGCTGGAGTTTTCTTGAAGTCTGGGTCGATCCCATGCAGTCGCCCCCTTATATTTTGCTGCTGTTAGGCGATAAAGCTGGAAGTTGTTATATCTTCGATCCTGCTGACGGTTACAGACTTATAAAGAACTGTGGCAATTATGAAGAAGCCCAGCTTTGGCTGTTAGAGGATGAATATGAGCCGCTCGAAGGACGACTCGCAGGTGCTGAGATTCAAGGAAGTATATAGTTGGAAGCCTCATAGATCATTATGAAAGCTGGAACCCCTGCCTAAAGGGGGTTAAGGCTTATTCGAAGCAAAGCGTATCAAAATAATCTATGACGCTTCCATTGAGCTGTGCTTGACCTTTACCCTGAGTCTCATTGAGGCTGGGGGAGCCATGGTTAAGCCACGGCGGGCCGGTAGGATAGGCCGGGGCCGAGGGAGCGTTAACTCAAAGTCTTGTAACAAGGTCGCCACACTGAGCTTAAGTTCCATCATTGCCAGAGCTGAGCCAATACAACGTCGATGGCCGCCACCGAAAGGCAGGTACTCATGGGGGGCAAATTGACGTTCAAAAAACCGCTCAGGGCGAAATTGTTTGGGCTCAGGGTAAATGTCTGGGCGTTGATGAAGAATATAAGTTGCAGGCATTAAGGCGGTTCCTGCTTCGAAGGAATAGCCAGCAAGGGTCATTGGTTCGAGCAACACCCGCGCAAATGCTGTTGGAGTAATCGGATAAATCCGCAGAGTTTCCTGGCAAACGGCTGTCAGGTAGGGTAACTGCGCGGTCGCCATCGGGTCAGGCTGGGGACCTAGCTCTGCCAGTTCAGCCCGTAGTTTCCTTTGTACCTCTGGTAGATAGTGAATCCAATAGAGCATCCAAACCATGGCTGAGGCAGTGGTCTCGTGCCCGGCCAATAGAAGGGTGACCAGCTCGTCATGGAGTTCTTCGTCACTCATTGCTTCACCGTTCTCATCTCTGGCCTGGAGGAGTAGGGTCAGGATGTCGGTCTTTTCTTCCGGTTTAACCCCTGGTTTCTCCAGGTATTGACGGCGATCGCGGATTTCAGCGTAAATTAATTGCCGCACCTGTTCTCGTAGGTGGATAAATCTTCCCCAGGGGCTCCAAGGTCCCCAATCTTTCTGCAGAGACGGGAAAAATAGGAAGCTTGAACTAATTGGATAGGCAAAGGAGTCAAGCATGGTGCCCATGAGACGTTGAAGTTGGGATAATCGAGCCCCTTCTCGCAGACCGAAGACTGCTTGCAGAATGACACCCAAGGTAAGTTCTTGCATGGGCGGGCGGGCCACAATCGATTGACCCGGTTGCCAGGTGGCACTTACTTGACGAGTGATGTCACAAATGAGCTGCGCATAGGCACGCAGGCGATCCCCATGGAAGGGAGGCATCAGAAGCTTCCGTTGTCGTTGGTGGGGGTCCCCATCGAGCAGGAGGATTGAATGTTCCCCCACCATGGTCTGAAGAACCCCATTACTTCTTCCTGTAATTACTTTGGTGGCATCTAACAAGAAGAGCTCTCGCAGTACATCGGGGTCACCCACATATACCAGCGGCACTTCGTTCTCGCCGCCAACCTTGAACATGGGACCATAAAGCTGAACGTTATCATCCATATACCCCGTCGGCTGCAGAATTAGGCGGAAGATCCGCAGTATGCGTCGCAGTCCCCGTGTTTTAGGACCATCGAGTTCTCGATGCTCTGGGCGATTGGATTGGGCAGCAGTCTCTACAACCTTAATGGTCATCACACTTATCCTGATATTGGACCTGTTCACTTGTCTCGAAGCTAACTACGATCATAAGTGATGCTTTGGTTCAAAGGAGGGTGGGGTACTTTAGGGCTCAAGTTGATTCATCTGTCTTTGAGCAGAGGCCAAGATATTTGCAAAGTACTTCTCGGAGTTTGTCTGTACTTGGGCTTTGGGACTTTGAGCAAGAATTTTCAAAATAAGGCTTCTTGAAATTTTTTTCTTGAGGGCGGCCTGAGCGATTTCAATATCTGACGGCTCACGCCCCAAGCGTTTTCTAGCTTGTTTTTCGAAGCGCTCAAATAATGCACGAACCCTATCTACCTGTGGTTCACTGCTCTCTCTATTCGGTCCAGGCGGGCGCTCAGGTTGCTGGTCTGTATCTTCGCTGGGGGAAAGATCCACAGAGATAGCAGCACCAGAAGACTGGTTAAAAGGGACATCACTATAAACACCAGGCCTAGGAGCCACGGCTTGAATATCCACTTCAAGTAAGTCCCCACTTTCTCTTGCCTGGAGATCTGCTCGGTCAGGTTGTAGATTGATTGCTCCAAAGTCTTGCTGACTTCCATTTTTTCCTTGGACAACTTCGCTGTATTTTGTTCTAGAAAGCTCTGTGTATCCTGGCTCTGAAGGCTGATCTGCTCGGTCAAGTGGTCCAACGTTTTCAGAACCGCTTTCTCTACCTCTGGCTTCTGGAGTTCTTTTGTCAGGGTTCCCTGTGTGTTGACTAGGTTGTTGATAGCCCCGGTCAGCGTCAGCAATTCGTTTTGGCGTTGATCGTGGATTATGTTCGGAACCTGCTCTATCTGTTCCTGCCGCTCGTTGCAATTCACCGACCAGTCTTTCAAGGTTTGCAAGTGACTCTGCATGGACAGAATCCCTGCATTCTGTCCTGAATGCCCCTCTAGGTACTTTGTCATCACTTCCAATAGAGATTTCAGGACATTCTGCGTTTGTTTGTGTTCTGAAAGTAGCTTTTCCTGATCGAACTTCATTTGTCCTAAATCCATTTCTATCTGCTGTAGAAGTGGATTGCTGTTCTCCTCTGGGTATTGTCTCTGAGGGGACGAGGTCTGCTCGTCCATCGGTTTTTTCAAGTTGTCTATTTTCTGTAATAGCGTAGCCTCCAGATTCTTGTCTGCTTGCTCTAAGGATAATGTTTCTGTCTCTTGATGGTTCATAATTGACTCCTAAGTATTTCTGTAGACCACTCCAACTAAAAGCTTTTCCAAGGGAAGAGCCTCTCATAGCATGATTCTCTATACGATAGCTAATACCCTTTACTTCACCCTCTGGAGACTCATAAACTGAAATGCCTACCCCCTTTCTTTCCAATTGAGTAAAAAAGCTTTCTGCTGTACGAAAATTGCTCGCTAAATCAATAATAGTGTTCTGCAAAATGTGCTTAGTGCTCGGTTTACCATGTTGCATCATTTCACGTTCTTCTTTCTGAAGACCACGGATTAGAGGCTTTATATTACTTGTTTTTTCTAAGCTATATTCTGCTTCTAATTCTCGACATATTGCTTTGCCGCGCTCCCAATTATTCTGGAGATTTACCGTTCGTCCATCCAACATCACCTGATTAGCAATTACGTGTATATGTGAGTGTTTAGTATCATAATGTCGAACAAAGACAGCTTGAGTTTTATCTAAATCCCAGCCCATCCGTTTTAAAAATTGCTCAGCCATTTCACTCATTTGATTATTTGATATTTCTTCACCTTGCCTAAATGAAATAGCAAGGTGATATACTGGCTTCTGCACCCGACTATGGGAACATAAATGTTGGCTTTTATCAAACTCTTCAGCGAGTTCTTTCAGTGAGTTTCCTAACATTGTGCCGCCAACGATTTCAGGTTGTTTATGTTTCTGAAAAGCATAATTAAGAACCCCAGAAAAGCTTATTCCTCTTGATTGTTTGCCAGTCATAAATCCCTCGTTCGATGCTGGTCAACGCCTATCAACTGCTCGCGAGTGCTCTTAATGAGCATCACCGTATCGCGTAATAAATCAACAGGAAAAGCATCTAGCTTCCCCTGGTTCATCGCTTTGATAGCTTGATTGAGCAGGTTCCCAATCCGTCCCAACTGGGTATAGGTCTTTCCAGTAATCTCCGGGACCTGGACTACCGCAGGAAATTTACCATGACTACGTAGAACGCAACGACGGCCATAATCGCTCGGGTTCAGCCCTACCCTGGCCGCTTCTTTCTTGATGTCCGCCAGCTCGGATGCTGAAACACGGAACTGCAAGCGGAGATCCCTACGCTCCTTATCATCTGAATATGCTTCCCGTTCATTCATAAAGACCAAGACGGGGTACTCGCTCCTTGAAAGGAGAATGTGGCGGATATAGGAACTCCGGTCGAGTCTTTCTTCCAACTGGTTGCGGGTTTTCCCAACTGGGTGAATTTGTCTGGAAGCCCTTAGCTACATAGAACTCCATCGATTCAAACTAAAGTGACTTTAGTTATTTTAGTTTGACAGTCGATAGGAGAAAAGATGGCTCAATCTCAGCAGTGGCAAGGGATTCCCACGCATTTGACCTTAGAACAGTTTGAGGAATTTGTCTTGCCCCACCTGCACATTGGAAGTCGCGGTCCTCAGCCGAAGCTCGATTCACATGTGATCTTCAACTACATTGTGAAACTGTTGTACCTCGGTTGTCAGTGGAAAGAGCTACCCATCAAGAATGGCCAAGATGGGTTGCTGGAGATCCACTACACCAGAATCTATGGTGCCTTCCGACGCTATGAAGCCCATGGCTGCTTCGATGCCATTTTTGCGGGTTCTGTGTCGCAGCTTCACCAAAAAGAGTACCTCGACATCAGCGTCATCCACGGCGATGGTACGACGACAGCAGCGAAGAAAGGCGGCGACAATCTCGGATTCAGCGGGCACAAGCACATGAAAGGCGATAAAGTAGTTGCCTTCTGTGATCGCAATTGCAATGTGATCGCCCCTTTTGTGGCAGCCCCTGGCAATCGTAATGAGTCCCCGCTTTTGCCCAAAGCATTGCCGCAAGTGACCCGCATCGCTCAGAAGGTCGGACTCGATCTGAACAAGACCATCGCCAGCTTGGATGGTGTCTACGATAGTCGAGCGAATCGCAAAGCCCTTTTC
>JBAUTB010000243.1:0-33864 GCA_049582005.1 Gloeobacterales cyanobacterium
TCACTGTCCTTAGTAGTATCTTGAAATCTAACCATAAAGACCAATTCTGGATGTAGCTAATATCCAATCGGACGACATGATCAATATCCATAGCATCGGATCGGCCTGAAACCTGCCACAAACCTGTTATCCCAGGGAGGACGATATGTCGATCAGCATGATGAGCAGACAACATTCCTGCATCACGGGTAGAAAAGGGACGAGGGCCAACTAAGCTCATCTGACCAAAAAGCACATTGAAAAGCTGAGGGAGTTCATCAAGGCTGTATTGGCGCAAAAAACGTCCTACTTTAGTTACTCGTGGGTCTTTCTTGAGCTTGAAAAGTACTCCATCTTTACTCTGATTTTGGGCTTCAAGCTTCTTGAATAATTCTTCAGCATTACTCACCATGGTACGGAATTTCCAACATTCAAATGGTTGACCATGAAGTCCAATACGAGTCTGTTTAAAGAAGACTGGTCCTGATGAGTTAAGCTTAATACATAGGGAAATTGCTATCAGCAATGGAGATATAAACAATAGGAGAAAAGAAGCTGCGAAAAAATCAAAGCAGCGCTTTACCCAAAAATTGCTACCTGTAATCAGGGGTGGACGAAAGCATAGCGCTGGTAGGCCTGCAACCATACGCATTTGTGAAGGTTGACGAGGTACTTCTAAACCGATAGGACCAATAGGCAGAATGGTTAGAGAAATACCGCTAGTTTGCAAATTCCAGTAAAGAAATAAAGGGTCTTTGATAGCACTCCAATTGGAAACGAATACTTCGGTAACCCCAAGGCTTTGGATTCTTTCAAGCGTTCTATCCCAACGGCTTCGATCCGCATATAGAACTTCTGCTTGACCCTGTAAGACATATCGTCCATCCTGCTCAAGTAGTTTAGCGGTCTGAGAGAGGTCTGCCGAAGTTCCTATTAGAAAAGCAGGGTAGCGAGCTTCACCCTGACTCCGCAGAGTATCCAAGAGCGAATCGATACTGAGTCGACCTGCACAAACCAAAATAATGCCCAATAACCAACTTGCCCAAAGACTCAAACTTACCAACGATATATTTAGGGCTTGCGCAAAAAAAAGGTGGATTAATTGTACAAGAGTCAGAACCTTTAAGAGTCTGAAGTAGTTGCGCCGGGCGTTGCCTGACTCGTAGAGTCCACTGACAGAGAGCAGAATGATATTTAGAGCGAGCAAAAAGCTCGACATAATACCGACTGAACCTTTCACTATGGTCCAAGCCGTAAGAAGTAAAATGCTGTCAAGCGTAATGAGCATCACTACTCTAAGGCCACCAGTACTCACCCCAGACCGGAACCGGGCCATTATGGGGGAACGAAGATCTGAAAGTGCGTCTATGGGTGATGCATTAATGACGGGGTCATGCATGAGAAGAGTCTTGCCTTAATGGATAGTCTTGAATCTTTGAGCGAGATACAGTGGATCACACATTTGCGGGTGACCCCTGAGAATCTTGTGACCCCCTCTATACATAGCTTTTAGGAATTGCAGGTGTCCCCTATCTGACACGGATCTGCTGTATCTCAGTACTATGAATCTGTTTGACTCAATACCTGATAGACCTGCGGCAAATGGAGTTGGATATTCTTCTGAAAATTTTTTCTTCAGAACTCATCGGTACTGCTGAATCAGATGGTCGACAAGGGGAGGAACGTCAAAGGACGATGGAGAATAGATGCCTTTAACTGAGGAAGTTCGGTACAGTTGCGAACCCCCCCCACTTTTCCCCTCTATCAGAGAATTTTGCAGATTTCAGACCTCTTAAATCCTTTTGCATAGCCCCTAGCCCCTTTTCTCTGAATGTAGACACACTATCTCTGTGCTACGGCCCTTCGCTTTAAGCAGCTAAAAGGCTATTAGAGGAGAGACCGAGATTAAAAAACCTACAAGGCCCGCTTCTTCTTTCCAAAACTTATGTTTGTGAAATACTTGTTACTACATCAAATAAGTAATTTTACTGAGTTAACTCCGTAAAAATTACAGAGGCCATCTCTAGATAAAAGTGATTTATGCCACATATTTACGTAATCACACTGAGAAAACTATGCACACAGTACAGAATTCCCTTCTCTGTGACTTTTATCACATCAACATAAAAATTCAGTAGTTTCACGGAGAATCATTACTTGATATTTACCGCCAAATATGTTGAAGTCTGCTCTGTGCAACATTTGTGAAGCTCAGATAAATACTTATTATCTCGGCATAGAGGAAACCCTGAGACTTGAAAGAAGGCTTGTGCATCGCAGGGTTGCTCCCTACTATCTATAACCGTGCTCGATTGGATGAAATATGTGCTGCACAGGTTTGAAAATGCCAAACCCCAACATATACAGCGCGTCTCTCCAGAGAAACGCTTTATTCTTTCGCCAAAGCCAGCACGCCAGGACTGACCTGGATCGGCAAAGCCTCAACCGTATCGAATTGGGCACAGTAGGCTAGGTCTTTGCGCTTATCTAAAGCGAGTAAGCGTTTCCCATGACTGGCCAATTCAAAAAGCCCAACCAGATTATCCGCCCAAACTCGGTATAGGGCTTCAGCTGCCACCGCTTCATCATTCCCAAAATCACTATCCAAAAGATGAACCAAGGCTCCAGCGCATACCGTGTCTTCTAAAGAAAAGCTGCCTTCCCAGCCAGAACCGACAAACCAGACCTGCTCAAAGGCGCGTTCCCGCAAGAAATGCTTGACGCTGCTGATATTCGCAAAAGAGGCTGTCACCAACACTGGACTTTCCGCAACCCGACTCAAGGAGCGCGTCCCATTGGTGGTACTCATGAAAATTCGCTTCCCGTGCACCACATCTGGGCTGAAATCAAAAGGAGAGTTCCCAATATCGAATCCATCTACTTGTTTTCCACCCCGTTCACCACAACGGATACGCTTATCGGCAGGCCAGAGTTCACTCACCTCATTCAGTTCTTGCAAATCGGCAAAGGCCTGTACTGCTTCAGCCCCATTCGCTAAGGCTGCTGCAATCGTGGTGGTCGCCCTCAGTACATCAATAACCACCGCACAATCCGGCATAGGCGCGGAGGGTACCAATTCGGGCGTGTGATAAACAAAGGAACGCATGGGGAGAAAATTGCTCTCAATAAGTTTTGATCGCAGTATCCCACGGTCAGGGAACAGCGTCTTAATGAATACTCAAAGTTAGGGCGTTAGCTCTTCGCCTCCTCCTTTATTTGGGCGGACGGTTAACACGAATTAACTTATCCTTCAGGTAGCCCTCAGCATTAATCCCATTTTGGTTATCCTACCTACAGTAAGGGAGACAGGATTTGTCGGTCTACAGAGTAACTCGCATGAGGATCTACCAAGCCTACTGACATCGTTGAATTAGTTCATCTATGCTTTCTGGAAATTCGCCTCTAGCAACCATCTTTTCAAATACAGCGTAACAATCATTCTTATCACCTTCTTTGCGAGGATAACCAAGCCAAAGGATGATGATGGCCTTTCTCCCCCGGTCTGAAAATGGCTTAAAGAACAGACGATATCGTTCCGGCAAGCCTATTTTCTTAAGGCGGCCATATTTTCTGAGCGGACCTCTCAAAGCAAAGTGAGCAGCAAGCGGGTCCTGAGGAATTTTCTCTCTGATACCCACCATCACCGCCTTGAGTAGCTTTACGTCCGAGGGCTGTGACCACTCAGCTTCAGGCAATTTCGATTTGAGGTTGCGAGAAATCTCTAGCAAATTGATGCGTTGCTGCGCAAACAGAGGGTGGAAGAAGACACTCCATCCGTTATGAACGGTACCAGTCATGGATCGAGAGTGACTCTGGCGAGCAATTCGTCTTCTTCATCCATCATCTCTTGAGTGTAGGAAATAAGTTTGGATGGACGGGCGATGGCGTCATCCATGAGCATGTCCAGAAAAGCTGCCATTAAAAGATCTTCAGATGCATCTTCTCCTCTGGCTGACTGAGGACTTAACTTGACTATAAGTGTATCTTCCGTGACTACCTGAACTTGGCCAGAAGCACTTTTTAGGTGGGGATGGTCTACCCAGAAAGCACTTGGAAGACGAAAACCGAACTGGTTGCCGACTTTTACATGTATTAAGTCGTAAATTTTAGGGGCCATGGAGTATTTCTCCCCAGTAAACAGGCATATTGCACTTCTAGTATGCCCTGTTATAACGCTTGTTGTAACACTAATTTTTGCACCACAGCCTTAGAGCGTTCTTACAAGTTGAAGACCAGAGTTGGAAAGTAGCCAGAACTTACAATTCATGCAACTCCATCAATGAAACCCCCGTAGCGTATATTATTCAAACTTAGAGTGTCTTTTGGGTGATCTCTAAATCTGGAGCGGGTAGCGAGAATCGAACTCGCAACTGAAGCTTGGGAAGCTTCCGTTTTACCACTAAACTATACCCGCAAGCAGCAATGATATTAACATAGCCCGCCAGGGCAAGGATACCTCCGTATTCCAAACGTGCCTAGTATTCGTCGTCTTCGTCAGGGGCGAGAATCTTGCTGAAATCCAGGTTGGCGATCGTCACTCCTTTGTGAACAATCAAACGAGTAACCACCGCATCCCGTTTTGGAGCCTGAATACGGATCAGATAGGATCCTTCCGGCACATTTTCAAAGCGATATTGGCCGTAGGCGTCCGTGGTTACGGTCTGTTGAGGGTTGCTGCGCAGGGTGACTTTGGCATTCGCAAGAACCGCACCACTTCCTGCATTGCGCAGGGTGTCAAAGACTCGTCCGTAGACTGTTCCGGCGGAGGCTGGATTCTGCCCCAAAGCCAACAGTCCAAGGCTGATAATCCCGATGGAATATTTCATGATGTCCTTTTTGGAGACGCGATATATCGCGTCTGTACGTTTGATTTATGCCATCAAGCATGGCAATATTCAGGGCTTTTCAGTATCCATGAACTCCTTGGGGCTAAACAGTCCAGGTCTTTCGTCCTCATCTTCTTTACGCCCTCCTCCAGAGAGGGCTGCCGCCAGACGCTCAAAAGTATCTGAGTTCTCAAAGGTCCCACCAAATAAGTTATTTCCTGGACCAGAAGCACTCAGTACCACGTCATCCCCAGCGTGGGGAGCAATCGCGATATTCCCTTCATCCTTGCTAATGGGAGAAACGTTACGGGTAGGCATGTTGCCCGTTAGCAAAAGGCCTTGGGGATCGCGTTTCGGATTGGGAATCGCTGCTGTTTTTCCAGAGGGATTCAAGGGGATGGCATTGGTCAGATAGTCCTGGCTATAGGTTGGTCTACCTGCGTCATCAAGGATGAGCTTAACGGTGGGATCGGGGTCATCGGGGAAGCCATCTTTGTTGGCATCGACATAGGTAGGGAAGGGACTGTCATTAAAGGTGCCAATCGCATCCTGAAGCGCACAGGGACTGAGGGTCAAAGAACCCTTACTGGCGTCTGCAGACGATGAATTATTGAAGCATCCCCCCGGTGCAATCGGGGCACCAGTACTGCCATTGATAGCGCTCGGGATAGTAACGCCAATAATGCTCTCGGGCTGGGCATGGTCTGCCGTCACCACCGTCAGTGTCTTTCCATCCTTGGCCTGCCCGTTCAGAACTAAACCCAAGGCCCCATCCAGTTCAAGGGCTTCATAGACGACCCGCTCATACTCCAAGGGATGGGCGAGCTTATCGGTCTGAGACTGCTCAACCAGCAAAATCCACCCTTCTGGATTTTTGGCATTGAGGACTTGAATGGCCTTTTGGAGCATTTCCTTTTTAGAAGGGATGTTTTGGAAACATTGTTGGGTGGTACTCCCACACGCTGTTCCTACAGGTGGACTGGCTCCCATGCCTACGGCACTAGCGTCCTTGCCCCCAATTTTTGCTTCGCCCCGAGCGACTAGACGGTCCAGAACCCCGGGGATATTATCGGCACCCAGGGCATTGTCCGGTCGAAAGTCCCCGGCGAAGATGCCCAAGAGTGGTTTGTTGGCAGGGGCACTGGCCAATTCGTTCTTGTCTTTGACCACCGCGTAGCCTTGGTCACGAGCTACCTTGAACAAATTCAAGCCATCCGTACGACCTTGGGTATTACTTGCCTGATAGAAGTTGCTCAAGGCTTCATCCCCTATCGGTAGCCAGTCTTGTGCTGCTCCACCGAGCATTACATCCAGCGGTTGGGTGAGGTCCTTGAGCGCTGCATAGCCCGTAGAAGGCTGGGCGGTTCCATCTTTATAGAAGTCTAAAAATTGCTGAGCAATGGCTGTACGGTTGCTGCGAGCCCGTGAGTGGGCTGCTACGGCCGCAGGGGTGGCATCGGTGAGGAATGCATCGGTGACAACCCCTGTTGCCCAGCGTTGACGCCGCTTTAGGTATTCCCATAGGGTCTCAATACGGGGATTGTCGAGCCCATTCTCCGGGGTATTGTCTGGTGAAACGTTTAAGGCGTTGTTGGCTTGCTTCATGCCGGTGGCGTAGCTCGCCATGCCGGGTGCCGAGTCTGTGATCGTGCTGTCTAAGGATGAGGTGGATACCAGACCGTAGGTGCTCATTTTATCCATGTTCAGTCTACCCTTGGCGCGACCTTCAAAAATTCCTTTGCTGTAGATACGAGCTGCGGTGCGGATGGGTAAGCCCATCGCATCCCCTAAGAAGAAAACCACATGTTTGACTTTGGGGGAAAGGGCGAACTTGGCAACGCTATAGACATTGCGGATGGAGTAATCTGTCCCGTCAACGGTGACGACTGCTTCAACGGTATACGTGCCTGCTTTCGTGAAGGTTCGGTTGCGGGCTGTGGCTCCATAGAGATTAGGCAGGGTCGCAGTCCCACTTTCGAGTCCCTTGCCTTGCTGCTCAATCTTCTTGTTAAAGGCATCCCGGATTTCAGTCCCATTGATTTTTAGGCTCTTGAGGACGGGGGGGGTATTTCCAGGGACCTGGGTTTCAATCCGTAAATCGAAACGCTGATTTTCAATCAGTTGTGTATGGGTGGGTGGAAAAATGCGCAAACCTACGGTCGGGCTGGCATTGGTAGGGTTATCCGAAAAAGGAGGGGTGCCTAGGACAGGAGCAATATTCGCCTTCTGGGTATCATCATCCGCACCCGCAAAGGCATTATGGCATCCGACTATTAGATAGCTCAGCCCAATAGTGGTTGCGAAGGCAAGACCTTTATGCAACCGCACAAATTTTTTCATGGAGCAAACTCCTTCTCACCAGTGAAGCAAGGTTGTTAAGGGTTTAATCGGTGCGCGAATAGCGTCGTGTCTAAGTGAAAACAGTAGCATCTCGCCCAGGAAACTACCATTCGCCGAGAAGCCTAAGGGGGCGAGTTTAAGGTTTGGTTAGATTCAGCACTATAAAATTACGTAGTGTATTCGGCGTTAATCCGTACGTAGTCATAGCTCAAATCACAGCCCCAGGCTGTCCCCTTGCCAGAGCCTGTACCTAAACTGACTCGGACTACTACCTCTTCTCGGCGGAGATATTCTGAAGCAGCTTCCCGGTCAAAGGCTAAAGGCTCTCCACCTTCCATCAGATGAAAATTTCCCAGCCAAATCGCTAAATCTTTGACCTGGAAAGAAACTCCAGCTCGTCCTGCGGCGGCGGCGATCCTTCCCCAGTTGGGGTCCATGCCAAAAAAGGCAGATTTAACCAGAGAGGAGCTGGCCACGGTCCGAGCCACTAGACGCGCGGCTCGGTCATCTTCCGCTCCTGTCACCTGAACTTCCACAATTTTGGTGGCCCCTTCTCCATCCCGTGCCACTTTCTTCGCCAGATCGATACAGACAGCGGTGAGTAATTGTTCCAGGATGTTGGCCTCTGGGCTTTGCGCGTCGGTGATGGGGGGATTGCCTGCAGCCCCATTGGCCAGCGCCAAAATCATGTCGTTGGTACTGGTGTCGCCATCTACCGTGATTTGGTTAAAGGAAATTTCCACGGCCCTGGAGAGCAATTCTTGCCACAAAGATTTTTCCACGGCCACATCAGAGGTGATGAATCCTAGTAGGGTGGCCATATTCGGATGAATCATCCCCGATCCTTTGGCAATTCCGCCGATACGCACGGTTTTCCCGGAGATCTCCCCTTCTAAGGCAATAGTTTTTTCGATTAAATCTGTAGTCAAAATGGCTTGAGCTGCCTGTTCCGAGCCATCGGCGGCGGAGACTTCTAAAACCAGTTTGGGCGCATGCTTACGAATTTTCTGCATCGGCAAGGGCACCCCAATCACACCTGTAGAAGCGACAAGAATTTTTTCTGGGCTAACTTCCAGCAAGCGCCCAAAGATTTCCGCTGTTTCGTAAACGGCTGCGATGCCTTCTTCCCCCGTGGCGGCATTGGCATTGCCGGCATTGACGACGATGGCCCGCATCGTGGCTTGCTCCTGCACCCGTTGTTCATTGATTTGGACGCAAGCGGCTCTAAAGGTATTAAGGGTAAAAGTTCCTGCGGCCACCGCGTCCACTTCGGAACCGATCAAAACGAGATCTGGCTTGCCTGAGGGTTTAATGCCCGCTGCTAAAGCCCCGGCATAGAATCCTTTTGCTGCTGTAACTCCACCAGGAATGGTCCGCCACATCTTGTTTGTACTCTGTACGTATTGATCATTCATATAGTACGTCCAGTACGCCCGAGGATGTATCTTCGGGCTGAGTTAAATCAGGTTGGCTATGGTAGGATCACAAAACCCGGAGAGATGGCTGAGTGGTCGAAAGCGGCAACCTGCTAAGTTGTTACACGGGTTAAACTGTGTCGAGGGTTCGAATCCCTCTCTCTCCGCCAGTTTTCTCCCAGAGCACCTCACGTCACATTTTGAAGTGCAAGCTCTACCAAAGCGTTTAAGCTGATGCCCTTTTTTTCAGCCTTGGTAGCCGCTTGGCGATGTAGCTCAGGAGAGATACGCAGATTGAAGCGGCCAGAGAAAGGTTTATCTGGAGTCTTTCCAAGGGCCTGACAGTCCTTCAAATATTCATCAATAGCAGCGTGGAAAGACTGCTCTAGTTCATCTACCGACGAGCCATCAAAGGCAATGACATCGCGGGTGTTCATCACGCGACCAATGAACAAGCGGTCCTCATCATCAAATTCAATAATGGCTTCATATCCCTTGTATTTCATGGCTCAATTCCTGCGCTCATCAAAAAATCTCGCACTGCCTTAACCTGATATCGTTTCAGTTCTTTCTGCGGGTGAGGTGAGTGGATATTAAGTGCAACCCCCTGCAAATCAAAACGAACTCTAGATCCATCCCCTTGCATTACTTCGCCCCCCAATGCTTTAACCAAGGACACAACATCATTCCAGGCAATATTGCGGCGAATCGGTTCAGCAAAGAGAGTGTCATTAAGTAGCGCGGTGCTTCCGATTCATACCCTTATAGTACCATTTAATAGTACTGCAAAAGAAGTACAGGAGCAATCCAGGCTAGTTCTGCCCCCTCTGGACCGCTATACTTGTCCTAAGCTAAAGGGCTAAAATCAAGCACAAAGATTTTTAGGTACACCGGAAAGTAATAGATGGCATTTCCGAAAAGCAAAGACTCTCTGCAAGGAGAGGTCAAAGCCTATTACAGTTTTTGCAAGTTATGAGTGCCGTTGAATCACCCTTTTCCTATATTGACTTCCTCCAAGGTTTAGACCGTTTTGGCATTGAGCTGGGCTTGGAGCCGATTCGGGAATTGCTGGCTTTGATGGGAAATCCGCACCAGTCCCTCCGGGTCGTTCATGTCGCTGGGACAAATGGCAAAGGTTCCACCTGTGCCTATATTGCTCAAATGCTGCATTGCAGCGGTTATGCCACAGGACGCTACACTTCTCCCCATCTGATTGATTGGCCTGAGCGGATTTGGGTGCGCGGACAGTCCATCACGCCAGAAGCCTTAAATCAAGCCCTGCAAAAAGTAGCGGCTATCTTAGAACAACATCCTCAGCTTCACATCACCCAGTTTGAAGCTTTCACGGCGGCGGCTTTTGCCTATTTTGCTCAAGAGCAGCTGGATTATGTCGTGGTCGAAGTGGGTTTGGGCGGGCGCTTAGATGCCACCAATGTTTTGGAGCATCCTGAAGATACGGTGATTACCAGCATCGGTCTCGATCATCAGGATCGTCTAGGAGATACGCTTGCTGCGATTGCCAGGGAGAAAGCAGGCATTATCAAATCAGGCGTACCCATAGTGCTCGGGGATGTGCCTCCAGAGGCCCTATGGATAATTCAGCAAAGAGCTAGAGAATTAGAAGCTCCGTTATATCTTGTCCCTCCTGCCCAAACCACACCTGAAGGATGGTGCATGGAGCATTTTGTGTACACTACGGGTCTGTTAGGAAACATTCAGGCACAGAATAGTGCCCTTGCACTTCAGGTTGGGCGTCTACTCGGTTTAGCGGACACTTCCCTTCGAGAGGGATTAGCCCAAGCACAATGGCCCGGACGCTATCAGCCAGTGACGTATGGAGGCCATAAGCTCTTAGTAGATGGAGCCCACAATGCCGAAGCTGCGCTAGCCCTCCGGTCTTATTTGGGAGAACAACCCGTCCATTGGATCATGGGCGTTCTGAATACTAAAAACTACAGCACTATGCTCCAACTGCTCCTGCGACCGGGAGACCAATTCTCTGCTGTTCCGGTGCCATCCGCCGCCACGGTTTCCCCTCAAGCCCTAGCCCAGTCAGCAGAGCGCATCTGCCCTGATTTGGAACAATGTGAGGCTTATTCAACCTTAGAAAACGCCCTAGCTGTCCTCACCAAAGAACAGCCAGAAAACAAACAGACCATATTGTGCGGGTCCCTATACCTTGTCGGATACTTTCTTAAGCTACTGAACCCGTCTTATCTGTTGAACGTATCGAATGTCGCTAGACGGAACCCTTTTTGAGCCACCAGACAAAGATTACCGCTGGGCCCATGGCCAAGAGAATGAACAAAAGAATCAAAGAAATAATAGTGCTAGGCATGACGCCCTGTCTCCACTGCGTAAGAGGAATGATGAGCAATATTGTACGGGAAACTGCTTAATCTGCAATCAGTCTCACAACTTACTTAATCCGTCTTGCCTTGCTTTAACGTCTTCCAGGCTGCTTTTGCGCCAGCCGCCCATGCTTTTGTACTTACACTAACCTGAGAGACTCCGGCCTGAAAAACGCCCATGCTGGTACCGACGGCATCCACGGTTTGGTTGACCCGTTTGAGACCACCGCCTACTTCTTGGGAAATATCTGTAACCTCAGCGGTGGTTTGTTGGAGGGAGTCCAGAATCGGAGGCAATTCTCGTTCTACCAAGTCAAGCAGACGCTCCGCACTGCGGGCCGTGCGGGTCAATTGAGACAGCAGGGGGAGCAGGGCTAAAACCAGGGCTAAGAGCGCCGCTCCCAAAAGACCTGCTGAAATTCCTAGCCAGAACTGAGAGTCCATCACGAAGACTCAATCTCTGGGACAAAGTCGGCTCCTTCTGGAGGAGGAGCCCCTGGGTCCAATTCACTGCGCTTGCGGGCCGAAGCAACACGAGCGGCATCCAATGCTTCTTGAAATCGCTCCACCGCTTCATCTAAGCTATGGCGGGTTTGGTTGACCAACTGGTCTGCTTGGTCTTGGAGGTTTTCTAGCGTATCTTCGGCTTTGTGCGGCAGAGCGTCTACGGAGTCGCGCAGGATGCGACGGGTTTCTCTACCCGATCTTGGAGCAAGGAGTAGGGTGGTAATCCCTCCAAGCATGGCTCCAAGGACAAAGCCTCCCAGGAAATTTTCAGTACTGTCATCAGCCATATCATGGTATCCATTTTTTCCTACTGTAAATCGTTTACTTCTTCTTGTCTTCTTTCCGTCGTTTTCGATTGCGCAGAAAACGGTAAACTTTGGGTAGTTGCTGAAGCACACTACCGAGGAGCTGGCGTGCTTGCTGAAAAGCGATTAGTTTATCGTATCCCTGTTGGATTTGGACCTGAATCTGCGGCAGCACAAGGGCCAGTGTCTCAACGGTTTCTTCTAATTCCTGCGCTTTGACGGTCACCACCCGTAACAAGCGCACTACCTGCCACAGGAGAAATAAACAAAGGAACGTTAGGATGAAATTGAGCAAAATAACGGTTTGCATAGGGATATTCTAAATCTTGGGCTCCCTACTGTACTAGATTGCTAGGAAGAAAAACCTGTATAGCCAGGCTCAATCCCATGACATACATCCTGTATGGGTTGGGCGGAGTCGCGTCCGGCACAGGCGCAGCCGACAAACCCCAACATCTACAGATGCGATAGATTACACCTCTGCAAGACCAAATCTGGCAAAAAACTAGCATCCGGTACCATCCCCCCTTAGGATATTTCAAAGGGGTTTTAGGGAGACTATGGTCTCAGTTTTGGGATTAGATGTGGGAGACCGCCGTATCGGTTTGGCTGGCTCTGACCCAACGGGTCTGGTGGCCACAGGCTTAGGCACGATTGAACGCCAAGGCCTGGAGCAAGATTTGGCAAAGCTTCAGCATTGGATTCAAGTCCGTCGTGTGGATGCTTTGATTTTGGGGCTTCCTCGAAATATGAATGGTACCGTCGGTCAGCAAGCCCAGAAGGTCCAGCGTTTTGGCCATCAATTGGATGAGGCCTTCAATCTTCCCATTCACTATGTTGACGAACGTCTCACCACTGTTCAAGCTAAGCGAACGCTGCTTACACGAAATATTTCAGCGGCTAAACGACGAGCACTGGTGGACCAAGAATCTGCTGTGCTCATTCTCCAGCAATGGCTCGACCAGCGTCGCTGGCAAGCATCTCCTGCTATCTCAGAGGAACCGACACCATGACCAGTGAAGTCTTAGTTTTAAGCGATGAAAGAGGTCGTACCCTCGACTGTGAACTCCTGCAGCAAATCCCCCTTGAAAGCAAGGTGTACGGTTTGGTCATGCCCAATCTCACGCCTGTGCGGGTAATGGCTTGGAGTGATGATGAAGAAGAGCCCACCCTGGAAGACTTAGACGATGAAGAAGTGGTCAAAGTCTTTCCGAATGCGCGTGCTGTGTTAGCTGAACAAGACCTCAGTCTGCTTGATTCCGCCTATGTATTGGTGGTGGAGGGAGATGTTCCTGCTCCTGATGAGGAAGATGAAGAGGAGGAGGAAGACTCTATCTACACCATCTGTGAAGAAGAGGGAGAGGAAGAAGAATACCAACTTCTTGCTTCTTTCCTGGAAGATGAACGGGAATATGCCGTATTTACTCCGCTGGAGCCAGTCATTCTTTTTGTAGAATTGGATCAGACGGAGGGAAGCAAAACAGCTCGCCTCCTTACTCCTAAAGAGACGGATGAATTGATGCCTGTATTTGAAGAATTCCTTCGCCAGCAAGAAGACGAAGAAGAAGAGGACCACGGCCATTAAAAAAAGAGCCATCGGGATTATTGTAGGGTTAGTCGTAGCCTTAGTCAGTGCTGGCGTCTGGCTCTGGTGGCACGATATTAGCAAGCCGATCGGTGGAGCAGTCACCGTTGTTGTGATCCCTAAAGGCTCTGGGACCATCGCAACGGGTAACTTATTAGCCAAAAAAGGGATTATTCGCTCTGCAGATGCCTGGCGCCTCCTGATTGCTCTGAAAAATTGGGATAAGGCCCTCAAGGCCGGTACCTACCGCTTAGACCCTAATCAATCGCTCGAAGAAATTGCTACACAGATTCATGAAGGTAAAGTCCTCACCGCTAAATTTACGATCCCAGAAGGTTGGAACCTTAGACAGATGGCTGCATATTTTGGACAGACTGGCTATTTCCCGGAAGCTGTAAATTATACTCCGGAGCAGTTTCTTGTCTTAACCATTGGCCCTGAACGGCTCCAACGTTCCTGGATTCCTGGGAACATTGACCGATTAGAGGGGTTTCTCTTTCCTGATACCTATGAGCTGCCTGAGGATGGTCTGACCCCCAAAGCTGTGGTGAATGCCATGCTAGACCGCTATGAAAAAGTAGCCCTGCCCGTTTACAAAGAGAGTGGGAGCCAATTTTCTTTAGTGGAGTTCACTACGCTGGCGAGCATTGTCGAAAAAGAAGCTGCGGTCCCAGAGGAGAGACCTTTAATTAGTGGGGTCTTTATGAATCGCTTGAGCAAAAAGATTCCTTTGGGGTCTGACCCGACGGTGGAGTATGCGTTTAACCTCAAGCAAACCGCTGAGAAAAATCTCACCTATGCTCAGGTGCGTCAGAAATCTCCCTACAATACCTACGTCACCGCTGGATTACCACCTACCCCCATTGCTTCTCCAGGGAAAGCCAGTTTGGAAGCAGTGGCGAAGCCTGAGCCTACAGACTACCTATATTTCATGGCCCGATATGATGGCACTCATATTTTTAGTCGGACCAATGCAGAACATGAGCAGGCTAAAAAATTAGTGCGCTCAGGGCAGCAGGCCGGGAAAAAAGAAACCTCTGTCAATTAACTAGGGCTGCTCCCTTAGAAATTTGTCCATCGCAAGGGGCTTTTATACCCCTTGCAATGATCCTGTATCAGACTTGAACCTAGACCCTGGCAACGGTTAAGGGTAAAGCCGAGGCTTGGGTTGGTTCATAGATTTGAGTGACGTACTCCGAGACCATCCGGTCTGTATTAAAGACTGGATTTAGGGTGCGAATCGCTTCTTTCATCCGAGCAATCCAGCGACGGGGCAATCCATGCTCATCTCGCTCATAGAACATGGGGATGATCTCCTGTTCCAACAGGTCATACAAGGATTGAGCATCAAAATCATCCTGTTTGGTTGGGTCGTCCACTCCATCTCCGATAGCCCAGCCATTCTTACCGTTATAGCCTTCAGGCCACCAACCATCGAGAACCGAAAGATTCATACCTCCGCTAAACCCTACTTTTTGGCCAGAGGTTCCAGAGGCTTCTAAGGGGCGACGCGGATTGTTGAGCCAGACATCTACGCCTTGGACCAGATTGCGGCCCACATAGGCATCGTAGTTCTCGATAAAGGCTACGCGGTTATACAGAACAGGATCTTTTGACCATTGAATCACTCTTTGGATTAGGCGCTTGCCTTCATCATCTTTCGGGTGTGCCTTGCCGGCAAAGACAATCTGGACAGGCCTCTTGGCATTGCTGAAGATCCGGGTTGCCCGGTCCCAATCCCGGAGAATCAGATCGGCTCGCTTGTAAGTGCTAAATCGACGGGCAAAACCGAGGGTGAGCGTATGGGGATCCAGGAGATTACCTACCGCTTGGATGCAGTCTTGGTCTTCTCCCCGCGCCCGGCGGGATTTGAGCACCCGATGGCGGGTAAAGGAAACCAACCGCTCCCGTAGGGCTGCTTTATTCTCCCAAAGCTCTTCATCAGGAATTTTGTCTACATTGGCCCAGACTTCGGGGTCCCATATATGTTCTTCCCAATGTTCGCCTAAATACTGGTCGTACATGTTCCAGAACAGGGGCGCAATCCAGGTGCGGGCGTGGACCCCATTCGTAATCGAGCCAATCGGGACTTCATCTTCTGTCTTGGTTGGATAGAGGACATGCCACATCTTGCGGCAAACTTCCCCGTTGAGTTTACTGACCCCGTTAGAGGTCCGGGCATAGCGTAGGGCTAAAACCGTTAAGTTGAAAGGTTCCCAGGGATCCCCTGCTCGACGGGCTCCCAGATTCAGGAACTGTTCCCGATTGAGGGTGAGAGAAGGCCAGAATGAAGCGAAGAAGGTGTCCATCGCATCCGGGGTGAAGGCATCATGCCCTGCCGGGACGGGGGTGTGGGTCGTAAAAACACACTGCTGACGGACCTTTGGTTCGGCATCCAGGAACGGAGTGCCCTTTTCTACTTCTTCCCGGAGTAGTTCTAAGGTCAAGAAGGCGGCATGGCCTTCGTTCATGTGATAGGTGCCCGGTTGAATCCCTAGCTTGCGCAGCAGGCGCACGCCACCAATGCCCAAAACAATTTCCTGGGACATTCGGGTATCGATATTACCCCCGTAGAGATGGGCTGTAATCCAGCGGTCTGTGGTGTCATTCTGGGGAAGGTCTGTATCCAATAGATAGAGTGGTATCCGGCCCACATCCACACGCCAAGCTTGGATTTTCACCGTCCGCTGACGGATTCTGACATCGACGGTGATTGGATTGCCGCTGCTATCCCGCACCAGATTGATCGGGAGGTTAAAAAAGTTGGCACTTTCATAAATTTCTTCTTGCCAACCTTCAAGATTTAAGCGCTGTTTAAAATAACCTTGACGATAGAGAATCCCCAAGGCAACCAAAGGTACCCCCAGGTCAGAGGCCGATTTCAGATGATCCGCTGCCAACATCCCTAATCCCCCGGAGTAGGTCGGGAGCGATTCATGCAGGCCATACTCTGCGGAGAAATAAGCAATTTTTGTATGGGGATCGCGCATGGTCCGCTTTGCCCAGGTGTCTTCTGCGGCCATGTAATGGTCAAAGGCCTCTATCATGCGCTTGACCGTTTTCAGGTAGTTCACATCAATGGCAAGGGCTGCCAAACGCAGATAGGAAACTTCATTGATCATGCGCTCTGGGTTATGCTCTGTTTTCTCCCAAAGGTGAGGGTCCATTTCCCGAAATACGGTGAGTGCGTCTTCATTCCAGGTCCACCAGTAGTTCTGAGAAATTTCACAAAGACGGACGAGCGATTTGGGTAACACCGGGCAAAGCTCAGGGGGATAGCCTTGGTCGGCTTCTATGGAAGGAGGGCTAAAAACCATGGGTATATATCAACCTTTTTTGAGAAGTATTTGAGATAGATGATCTACAGATAAACTCTTGGAACCTTAGTCATCCTCTTCTTAAGACTCTCTGAAGCTTTTGCCTGTAATCTCAAAAACCAGAGTAGCCTGGAAAATGCCTTGCCTATTCTACTTTGCCAGGGATCGCTCCAATTGTCTGATTAAAGCCTGGGCTTCAGCCTCAGCTAAGGCTTGTTCCCCATAATGCCAATGGACGTAAGCCTCTGTAATGGCGATTAGAATTTTGCCTTCAGGTCCCTGCAGATGGATGGATTCGTGGAATTCTCTGGGGGTTTGATGGTCTGCTTTAAAGATTCCCTTGCGGGCCAGTCGGTCTAACATGCGTTGATAGACTCTTTCGGCTGGGGCAAGTTTGGCTAAACGATGGCGATAGCGCCAGTTTTTGAAACCGATGATTCCACCCCATCCTGCCAAGACCAAGGCGGAAGCGCCACCCCCTAAGATCAATCCTCCCAACCAGCCTAAGCGCTGAACCAGAAAGCTTGCCCAGACAAAAATTCCATTGAGCAATCCCCCCACGGTTCCAATGACTGAGGAAATGGCTTGGGTGATAGGGCTTGGCAGGAGTTTCAGCAAGGCCTTCCAGGTTTGTGCTGCCACCCCAAAAGTTTGGGCTTGATCGGGGGTGGGTGGAATCAGAGGACGTCCGGGTACCGGGTCAAAGGCTACCCATCCGTAACGGGGGAAGTAGACTTCCACAATCGCTGTAGCATCGGTGTTCCATACCTCGTAATAACCCGTGAAGGCATTAAACGTCCCTGGCATAAAGCCTGTAACCAAGCGACTGGGAATGCCCAAGGACCGGAGCATGACTGCATAGGCGGTAGCAAAGTGTTCGGGATAGCCTTTCTTCTCTTTCAAGAGGAAGCTCTCGGTGACTTCGCCTTGGAAAATGCCAGGAGTAGCCAAGCGGTAGTTTTGCTTGAGGTACTGGGCTAGGGCCAGACTTTTGCTGTAGGTATCGGAGAATTTGGAGGTGACCGCCAGAGCCTGTCGATGAATGGCTGGATTGAGCCCGCTAGGTAGGGTTCCATAAGCATTGCGAATGGCTGGAGGGATAGGAGCGGAGCGGGAAATCTCGCGTAATAAGGTTTCATCCCGGACCGGAACTTCTGAAATAGCGGTATAGGTCAGGCCTTCTAAGAGATTGATCGGAGCATGCAAGATGCCTGACTGGTCTATGCCTACCTGTTCCGTTGGAAAATATAGCTCTTTCACCCAAGGAACGGTAGGAATAAAGTTGGGCAGATCAGCGGTGATTGAATAGGTTTGGACAATGCGCTGGGTGGGTACAGACCCCGTTGCTCCAGACACAAGATTCACAGGCGGATAAAAAACACTGAAGGGCTCTTGCCGAAAAACTTTGACTGCTTTCACCTCAGAGGTTTGCCACCCTAGGCGGGTGTATTGATCAAAGATGGTCATCCGTAGAAAAGAAGCTCCCTGGGTCCTGACCCGCATCACCATTTTTGGGATCAAGATACCCCTCAGATTCAAGTTGATCCGGTCATTGAACCCGCTGTAATAGTCCGAGTTGAAGGTTTCTCCTTTTTTCGAACGCTCTGAAGCCTTTCCTCCTTCTTTCTGTGCTGCTTTACTGGGATAACCAGGATTGTTTACCCGTGCAGGCCGAAAATCTTTGGGCAGGGGAATGGTCTGGGATACCGGAAAAGTCCGTAATTGATAGCCTGGAAACCTGGGCAAGAGTACAAAGATAATCCCTCCTAGGGCGATGACGCCCACAAAACTCACGCCCCAAAGAAGCCAAGGCGTTGTCAATCCAGTCTTAGAACCAGCCGTGAAGATAAATGGGCCAGGACTCAGATGGAGGCGGGATCGATAATCCAACCAAAGCATTGGGATGGTCAAGGCGATGAAGAGAACCAGCCAGGGAGCAAAGCTGAGGGTCTCACTGAGGGTTGCGGCTACACCCAGAAGAACTAAGCCAATGGCCATCGAATAGCCCAAGTCTTTGCGGCGGGGCAGGTCAAAGCTATGGATTACCTGCAGGTGAATAAGGAGTAGGGCAAGGGCCAGACGCGTATCGTTCAGGGAACCAAGAATATTGCTGAAAAATAATCCCAGCGCCACCAACATGGCAATGGCCAATAGAAATTTGACGGGGATATTGCGTTCTTTACGACGGTAATAGCTAAATATGGCTCCCCCGATGCTGACGGGGGCTGCCCACAGACTGGTCCAACTCCCAGAAGCGACATCGGTGGCGATCATGCCCACGATCACCAAGGCTTGAACCAAAGTTCTCAGGGGGATTGATTCTTCGGGAGCAGTGCGTGGAAATCTAACCAGGATTTGCTGCTCCACCTGCTGCTGCCAAGCCTTGTACGCGACGAGGCCATCCACTAGGGGAGAAAGGGGAGAAGTAGCCATGAATGAAAAGTAATGCTTCTAGAATGCAGGATTCCCTAGATTCACCCCTTTCCTCTTGGATTAAGGACAGCCATGCTATTGATAGTTTGGTATCAGCGGACAGAAGACGCTCAGTTTATGCGGTTCACCTTCCCGGTTGCCCGTCAGAAGCTCTGGTTCGTCAAAATTTAGCCATACTAGGAGTAGAGAGCGCTAGAACTTCAGATGGTATAAAAAAAGTCTCTCAGAAATTGGTGGGCAGCGATGAGCAAATGGCACACCTATGATGTAGAAGATGTCCTTCAGGAATTGGGCAGCGATAAAACCCAAGGCTTAAGTCAAGCAGAAGCTGCCCGCCGTCTGGCTGCATCGGGCCCTAATGAATTGGTGGAAAAAGGCTGCAAAAGTGCCTGGGTAATTCTTTGGGAACAGGTGACCGCCACCATGGTGGTCATCTTAATTGTGGCCGCCATCGCCTCCGCAACTCTGGGGGATTATCACGATGCTTTCGCGATCCTGGCGATTGTTGTCCTGTTTAGCCTGCTGGGATTTAGCCAAGAATATCGAGCAGAAAAAGCCATGGCCGCCCTAAAAAAGCTGGCCGTGCCCACGGTGAAAGTGCAGCGCAGCGGACAGAGCCAGGAGATCTCCGCTCGTGAGCTCGTGGTGGGAGATCTGGTACTGCTGGAAACAGGAGACTTGGTGCCTGCGGATTGTCGGCTATTGGAGAGTGTGAACCTGCGCATTCAGGAAGCATCCCTCACGGGTGAATCGGAACCTGTCGAGAAGAAAATGGGGCCCTTGGAAAAAGAAGATTTGCCCTTGGGAGACCGTCGCAATATGGCCTACATGGGCACGATGATCTCCTATGGACGAGGCCAGGGCGTCGTTACCGACACAGGCATGAGGACCGAGCTGGGCCGCATCGCTTCGATGATCCAGTCAGTGAACCAAGGACAAACCCCGCTCCAAAAGCGTCTAGACCAATTGGGAAAAGTCCTGGCGGTGATTGCGTTGGGGATTGCGAGCCTTATTTTCTTGCTGGGTCTTTGGCGTGGAGAAGATCTGAAGTTAATGTTCATGACCGCGGTCAGCATGGCGGTAGCTGCTGTCCCAGAAGGACTTCCTGCCGTCGTCACCATTGCCCTAGCCTTAGGGGCACAGCGTATGCTCAAGCGTCATGCCCTGATTCGCAAGTTGCCTGCGGTAGAAACCTTGGGTTCGGTGACCGTTATTTGCTCGGACAAAACCGGCACCCTTACAGAAAATCGGATGACCGTGACCCTGATTGACTTGGCGGGACATCGCTTAGACCTAACAGAACCGGATAATCAACACATAACCTTAACCCTCCGTGATGGACTATTCTCGGCACAAAGTTCAGGTAACCTAACAAAACCGGCAATCTCTTCTGCCCTGGGCTTGCTGATGGTGGGCGGAACTCTGTGCAATGATGCTTTGCTGCAAGCTAACGGCAATAGCTCGAAGGAAGAAAATGGCGAAAAAACGGACTCCTATGCTATGGGAGATCCAACGGAAAGTGCTCTGGTGCTGGCTGCCGCCCGTTTAGGATTGGGAAAAACAAGTCTGGAACAAAACTTCCCCAGGATTTCAGAGGTCCCGTTTGACTCCGAACGGAAACGGATGACGACCGTACATCACTTGCCCCGAGGCTCGGATAACCTGATGGGAACCCCCTACGTTGTGTTTACCAAAGGGGCGGTGGATAGCCTTTTAGAAGTTTCTACTCGCGTCTGGGTACAGAATAGGGCAGAAACCCTCACCGATGAATGGCGTGCTCGGATTACCGCCACTAATGACGGATTTGCTCAAGAGGGGATACGTGTTTTAGGGGTGGCCTTCCGGTCTTTGGAGTCACTTTCTGCCAATGGGGCTGTCGCTTCTATAGAGCAAAATCTGATCTTTATTGGCATGGTTGGCATGATTGACCCAGCCCGACCTGAGGTCAAAGACGCTGTGCAAACCTGCAAGCATGCTGGTATTCGGCCTGTGATGATCACGGGAGATCATCCCTTAACGGCCTACCACATCGCTCAGGAGTTAGGGATAAGCAATGGGGGGCGGATTCTGACCGGGCGAGACTTAGAACGTCTTTCTCCTAAGGAATTGGAGGGATTGGTTGAGGATGTATCAGTCTATGCGAGGGTTTCGCCGGAGCACAAACTCAAAATTGTGGAAGCTTTGCAAAACCGAGGCCATGTGGTGGCGATGACGGGAGATGGAGTGAATGATGCCCCTGCCTTGAAAAAAGCAGATATTGGTATTGCTATGGGGATCACGGGTACGGATGTGGCCAAAGAAGCTTCGGATATGGTTTTGCAGGACGATAACTTTGCCACGATTGTGGCTGCCGTAGAAGAAGGCCGAACGATCTATGACAACATCCGCAAGTTCATCAAATTCTCGATTGCCGGGAATCTCGGCAAAATTCTGGTTGTCATTCTGGCTCCTTTCTTAGGGATGCCTTTGCCCCTCCTGCCGCTACAAATTCTCTGGCTCAATTTATTGACGGATGGACTGCTCGGTTTGGGGTTGAGTGTAGAACCGGCTGAGCGTAATGCAATGCAGCGTCCTCCGATTGCACGGGAGAGCAATATTTTTGGGGATGGCATGGGCCGACAGATTTTCTGGGTCGGATTTCTGATCGGTTTGGTGTCTCTTTGGGTTGGTTATGAAGCCTGGCAATCGAACCAACCCCATTGGCAAACGTTGGTATTCACGACCCTTGCTTTTCTGCAAATTGGACAAGCCCTTGCCGTACGTTCGTTCAGAGATTCTGTGTTCCAGATTGGCCCCTGGTCTAATAAACTCCTCCTCGGGATGGTAGTTTTGGTCTTTGGCTTGCAACTGGCGGTGGTGTACGTTCCTTTCCTCCAGGACATCTTTACTACAGTGCCTCTGTCGACGGAAGAACTCGCTATTAGTCTAGGGCTGGGGACCCTGGTTTTCTGGGGAGTTGAATTAGAAAAATGGTTGATTCGACATGGCTTGGGCTAAAAGTCGGATTTATAGATCTTTGAACTGAAGCGTTGATCAAAGCGTCCAAGTGCCTACAACTTCTTTACTACCTCATGGATACTGCTACGCAAAAGGCCCATTTCTTTCGCAGGGCTAGTTTTGGGGCCACCCAGCAAGAGTTAGGCAGTTCAGCCAAACCGAAAGATCTTCTAGAACAATGGTTAGAAGAGAAGCAGCCGATGGCTACTTCTCTAGAACGCGAAATGCCAGAAGCATCTAAACCTTTTGAGATGGATAAAAAACTCAAAAGACAGCAATTGCGCGCGCAGGGTATAGCCCTTGCTCAGAGCCTTTTAGAACAGATGGTTATAGCATCTAATCCCTTGCATGAGCGGGTTGTTAACTTTTGGCGAGACCATTTTGTGGTCTCTGTGAAGAAGTTCAATTTGCCGCATTTTGTGGCTGACTATGATATGCGATTGCACACCTATGCTCTGGGAGATTTTCAGGACTTGCTGTGGTCTGTGACGATGAGCCCAGCCATGTTGCGCTTTCTGGATAATACACAGAATCGAGTTGGTAATCCTAATGAGAACTATAGTCGGGAACTGCTAGAACTCTTTACTTTAGGCCGAGGCCAATATACGGAAAAAGATGTCCAAGAAGGGGCACGGGCCTTAACCGGATGGGTGATTAATCCCTTGGACTACATGGGAAAAACAGAAGCTAGGTTTATACCGCGTCGTCATGACGATGGCCTGAAAACCTATCTGGGCCGTCAGGGAAATTTAAAGGCGGAGGATGTCGTTGAAATTGTTAGTAATCATCCGAGCACCGCACGCACTCTGGCTCATAAACTATGGAGCGAATTTGTCTACCCTAATCCAGAACCCCCTATAGTTCAACGGTTAGCTAACGTTTATCGAAGCAAAAATCGAAATATCCAGGCCCTGATTCATGCTATGTTTACCAGCCCCGAATTTTATAGTGCCAAAGCCTACCGTAGCCGTTTAAAAAATCCTCTCTATTTTACGATTGGGGCTTTAAGACAGTTAGAAATTCAGGCAGATTATCGAAAGGTTTTAGCCAGTCTCAAGACGATGGGACAAGTGCCTTATAACGCTCCTACGGTGAAAGGGTGGCCTGACGATGAAGGTTGGCTCAATGCGCCTTCTTTACTCACCCGCATTAATCTTGCCCAGCAATTTACGCAGGACTATGGCGATGAGGGCGGTTTTATCTATGAGCCGGAAAAATTTTCTCCCAAAGAACTCGCTACCCTGCTTTTAGATGGAGCGGTTCCTCCGACGCTGCGCAGTGCGCTTCAAGGACTTTCTGCCCGCGAAAGTGCTGCCCTTTTGCTTGCTTCCCCGCTCTATCAATTGGCTTAATCGTGCAAAGACGTACTTTTTTAGAAACGCTCCTCAGTGCCACGGCCTTCCTGGCCCTGAATCCTGCCGCGAGTTGGAGCAAAGACCAGAAAACCCAACTGGTGATTGAACTTGCCGGTGGAAATGACGGTTTGAATACCTTTATTCCCTATCAAGATGCCCATTACCTGCGGCTACGACCCCGCATCGGCATCAGGGACGGGATTCCTGTCAGCTCTCAAGTTGCCCTCAATCCGGGACTGAAAGACATAAAACCACTGTTTGAACGTGGACAGCTAACTGTTATTCAAAACGTGGGTTATCCCCATCCTGATCTTTCCCATTTCCGGTCTAAAGAAATTTGGCAGAGTGCTCATCCCCAAGGTGCGCCTGATACAGGTTGGCTGGCCCGTTATTTGGAAGCGATCAAAGCGAAGACGGCTGATGCGGTTTTTCTCGGAGATGAATATCCCTTGGCCTTAACGGGAAGCAGTACGCGTTATTTGGAACTTTCCGCTAACTTGGGCCTGAAAACCCAGGGGAAACTGGGTCAAGCGATTCAAGAAGCCTATCGAGTTGCTCAGCCCCAGCCGATGGCGGAGAAAGTACGACAGACCGTCTTAGAGAGTACTCAGGCGGTGCGTGAACTGGCACGGGATGTGGACCAACGGGTGCAGCGTCAAGGTTATCCCCAAGGAGACTTAGGAAAGCAATTGGCGCTAGTCAGTCGCCTTTTGGAGGTGGGTCCGAAGGTGATTTATCTGACGATTGGAGGCTGGGATACCCATGTCAATCAAATCCAGCGCCATCAAAGACTACTAGGACAAGTCGGACAAGGGCTATCCGCCTTGAATCAAGATCTGCTCGCACGAGGCTTGGATAAAAACGTTCTCGTTATGATCCAGAGTGAATTTGGCCGCAGACCTGCTGAGAACGGATCGGGGGGAACAGACCATGGTACGGCAAGGCCCCGTTTGGTTGATCGGACCCGTCCGGGCAGGATTTTATGGGGGTGAGCCCGCTTTGGATAGTTTGCAGCAAGAGAACTTGCCGATGCAGGTAGACTTCCGTAGCGTGTATGCTGAGATCCTGGGCCGTTGGTTCGGCATGCCTGCCAAGGGCATTCTTGCGGGTAGTTTTTCAGAGGTCGGGTTTCTTTAGGCTTCGTCCACCCAGAATGCATAAAGATATTCAAAGGAATCCCCGAAATAGACCCCAAGATGGCAAAATTGCCGAGGTGGATTAAACGCTAGATTAAATAAGATAGCTAGGGTGGAATACAGATGTTGAAACGCACTATCCCATGGATGTTGCTTGCAGGGTTAGCCTTGAGCCTAGGCGCTTGTGCCGGGGGCGGGGCAGAGGTCGAAAAACCGTTGACCCCAGCTGAGATTGATAAAAAAATTACCCGCACCTCTGAATCTAAAAATAACTCCATTGTCTATCGGATTCCAGATACGGTGGAGGATGATAAAGGCGCACAATGGCGCTTAGATTTTCTGAATATTTTCAAATCTTCCGGTAATCGCTATAACTATATCCAGTTGCGCGTAGACCCTAGCAACAATTTCGAAATTGTTGAAGGTCAGCCCTTAGAATTAAAAATTGGGAGCGAAAACTATACGCTCAAGAACGATGCAATGAGTCGCAATCGTATTGCTCTTTATTCGGTGACAGAACAACTGGATGCTTTGAAGAAAGCAGATAATGTTTCTTTGACCTTTATGATAAAACCTGATTTTTCGCGGACAGGCACTGAGAAACGGACAATTACGATCAAAAAATCTGTCCTCGATGGGTGGAGAAAAGTGGATAGTATTAAAGACCCCAATATCTTCTACCCCGCAGCAACCTATTAGTTCTTCATAGAGGCCTTTATGACACTCGATACCACAATCCCTAGTACCCGCATCTTCCAGCGGCTGATTCAAGAACAAACCACCGTAGAGATCAAAATAATTACGGATGAATTGATGATTGGCAAAATCAAATGGATAGATACAGATTGTTTTTGTATTCTGGACAACTTCAATGTGGAAATTTATATTCTTCGTAGTGCCATTTGCTATGTCAAACCTAAATGAGATTGGAACAACTCCAAGGCGGATTGATTGTTTCCTGCCAGGCCCCCAAGGATTCACCGTTGCATGACCCTTATGTAATTGCTGCCATGGCGCTGACCGCGCAGAAGCGAGGTGCCGTTGCCCTCCGCATCGAAAGTCCTGCCCATATCGAGGCCGTTCGTCGGCTGGTAAGCATTCCAATCATAGGGTTGTGGAAGCGGACCCATGCCGCTTCCTCCGTCTATATCACGCCTACCTTCGAGGATGCCCAAACCGTTGTCGAAGCAGGCGCGGACATTGTTGCGCTAGATGCTACAGAACGCCCCAGAGTCGATGGGGTAGCTATTCAAGAATTACTCCCAAAGATTCGCAAAAAATTGGCCGTTCCTGTGATGGCAGACATTGCTACGGTTGAAGAAGGAAGGCTCAGTGCAGGTTTAGGGGCTGAACTAATCGGAACTACGCTCTATGGCTATACGGAAGCAACCCAAAACTTTACTCCTCCGGGTTTTGGACTCTTGCAAACCTTAGTGACGCAACTTTCGGTCCCTATTGTTTGTGAAGGAGGCATCGCCAGGCCTGAAGATGTTACTAAGGCCTACCAATTAGGTGCTTTTAGTGTAGTGGTTGGCACCGCGATTACGGGCATGGATACAAGAGTAGCCGCTTTTTGTAAAGCGACTGCTCGCTTCGAGACTACATCCCATTTTCCGAAAAGCGAATAACATCCATCTTCGAAAATTGCCATCCGCCTGAGGGAGAATCTACCGGGAAACCATTCGGGCGAATCACCACGAAAGAGCCACTGTTACGGTCGTCGGGGTCCACCTTGTAGCCTTTAGCTCTCAATTTGCGTACAGCCTGCTGGAACAGGCGGTCTAACACTTGGCTCATCAATCTGACCGAACAGTAGCCTGGAAATAGTTTGTGCACCAGAGGCTAAAGGTAACACACTCTGGGACTTAGAGCGTAGGATCTGCACTCTTTCCCGATGATTCTCTCATCTTCTAGGATTTTGATTTAATTCTGGATGCTCTTTCAGGATCTTTTGCACTTCTGCAAAACCCTCTTTATTGAGGGTGAATTTGTCAGGCTTGCCATTATTTAAATAGCTTTCACTTTGCAAAGTTCCCAGTTGAATAATTTGACTGATGCCTGGGGCAGGCCGTACCAGCGTTCGCGCTTCAATCAAAGGACCTCGGCCTTCTTTGAGAATGCGACCGGTGGTAAAAGAACGGCTGGCTATTTGCTTGAGGGTGGCTTCTAACTGTTCTGGCTGAATCGTGCGTTGGACCCGAGCCACAATCCGGTCACTTCCCTGGTCATAGAGAATGTCAAATTTTTGCGCTCCAGGGACCGCTGTCCGAGAAATAGGAAATAGACTCAAGGCAAAGAATCCACCGGCCAATACGCCCAAAAACCCCGTAGTCCCGATGGCCTGGAACCGCCACGGTGTTTTGCGGACTAGACCAAAGATGGCTGCCAAGGTCGTTACGATCATCAGTCCAAGGGTAATCCAGGTTCCTGTGCGAAATAGTTCCATAGCCGTCTAGGGAGTTACTTCTTCAGCATACGTCTGAAGCGCAAAACCCACCTTGAGTTAGGATCAAGAGAGGTAAACCTTGAGTCCTGTGGAATTTTAGTTATATGGAATTGTTTGAGCTCAAACAAGCGACGACCGAACTCCGTGAGCGCCTGGGTAAAACTCAGGAATATCTTTGACCTTCCTAAACTCAAAGACCGCATTCATGATTTAGAACAACGCATCAGCGCCCCAGACTTTTGGGAGGACAATGACCAAGCCCAGGCGATGATGCAGCAATTGAGTAATTTGAAGACGCCCCTGGAGAGCTATGAACGCTGGTGTACAGCCCTAGAAGATACGCAGACGGTTCTGGAATTGCTGGAAGAAACGGGCGATGAATCGCTCCTCCCTGAAGCGGAACAAAATGTACAGATGCTTCAGTCGGAATTGGAAGCGTGGGAGCTGGAACAACTCCTGAGTGGTCCCTATGATGAGCGGGGAGCCATTTTGACGATTAATGCGGGAGCAGGCGGTACCGATGCCCAGGATTGGGCGGAAATGCTGCTCAAGATGTATACACGTTGGGCGCAAAATCGAGGCTATAAGACCAGTTTGGTGGACATTTCAGAGGGAGGGGAGGCTGGTATCAAGTCCGCGACGTTGATCGTGGATGGTCGCAATGCCTATGGCTTTTTGACCGCCGAAAAAGGTAACCACCGCATGGAACGGATCAGTCCCTTTAATGCAGCCGGTAAACGGCAGACCAGTTTTGCGGGGGTGGAAGTAATGCCCCTCATCGACAATTCTGTAAAGGTAGAGCTAAAACCCGATGATTTAGAGTTTGATACCTCTCGGTCTGGGGGCGCTGGTGGACAGAACGTCAACAAAGTAGAAACAGCGGTTCGGGTCACCCACAAACCGACAGGTATTGCCGTACGCTGTACCCAACAGCGTTCCCAACTGCAAAATAAAGAACTGGCGCTTGCTATTCTCAAAGCAAAGTTGGTGGAACTTGCCGAACAGAAGCGCAAAGAAGAACTGGCCCAAATCCGTGGTGAAGCGGTGACCGCTGGGTTTGGAGGGCGCATTCGCACCTATACCTTTGACCCGTATCAACTGATCAAAGACCACCGCACCAATGCCGAAACAAGTAATGTGAGTGGTTTTATGAATGGAGATGTCAAAGAAATTGATGGATTTATCAATACGTATCTAAGACAACAAAAAGAGCTGTAGGTTACAGATCTTAGTCGAGCGAAATAGTGGTGGGGGTTGAGCGTAGCCGTGTCCGGCAGGCGCAGCCGACAAACCCCCACAGAGAAGCTATTTTGCACACAGAGAGAATGAATTCATGCCATCAAGAATGGCTATAATTTCTGGATTTTGAAGTAACTAGATATATATCCTTGACGATCCCCGAATTGTTAACTAATGTAAAGACAGATGAACTTATTTTTCATTCATCCTTTGGGAGTCAAGTTATGACCAACAATACCCAGTCTGAAATCAAGTTCGGGTTCACCGAATTTGCAGAACAGCTCAATGGTCGTCTTGCCATGATTGGTTTCGCTGCTGCCATCATCGTCGAAGCTATCACTGGTCAAGGTGTTCTTGCTTTCTTGGGCCTCAAATAGGCTTTGGGAGAGAAAAGAAAAGGGGAGCCTTTTGGCTCCCCTTTTTTATGACGTGGGCAAGTATCAACGATTGATAATTTCGCTTTGGACCTGCCCTCGATAGGCTTTCCCGCTTAAGGTGCTGGTGCTACTAGGGACCAGACCCGATCCATTGGGAGAAGCCAGAATAATCGGTTGCCCTACACTGCCTGGACTGCCGGGGGTATAAACTACCTGGCCTGTACTCAGCAAAATCCCTTTGCCACAAACAACCGCTGGATTGGGTTGATAAGCGGTTTGGCGTAGCGCATAGGGAAGCGCATTTTGGACCATCGCCCCCATGCCTTCTGGCCCAAGAACGGCACTGAATACATTAGATGCGTTGCCTGCTAGTTGTGATTGGAAGGGCGTAGGAGCATTGCGCAGATTCTGGCCCAGTTCCTGTCCTATTCCCTGGGGGCCAAAAACATTCCCTAACGTTTGGGAAAGAGGACCAGCCAAACGGGTTTTCATTTGATTGGTTAGTGCATTCTGACGGGATTCTAAAGCCATTTTTTCGGCAGAAGGCTGTTCCAGGAAACAGACATTCTGAGAAGAACCCATACTTATTTGATTGGGTGCCAATAGAAGACCGGGACGGGCTGAGCCTTCAGGAACAGTTGGAGCCATTGCCTGTGCAGAGACAGCGACCGGAGTCAGGGCGATGAGGGTGGTCATTCCCCATCCAATAACTCGATGTGTACAAGTCATGTCAAGAATTCCCTAGAGGTCGGACCCAGGAAACTGGGTTCTTTGATACTACTAGGGTGCTTTATGAAAGGTTGGAACGCTTGCGCAAGAACGCAATTAATACTTGATTCACCGTTTCGGGGGCTTCCTGCTGTACCCAATGTCCGCAATCGGGCAGGCGGACTTCCTCGTAAGGGCTGTCTACGTACTTTTTCAGATCCTTTACCGTTTCAGGAAGGATGGCAAAATCTTTTTCCCCATAGATGAAGAGGGTCGGCACTTTAACCGGGTCCTGAAATTGCTGGAGTGGATTATCTAGCCCCAAGTTCGCCCGATAGTAGTTAATCCCAGCTGTCAGGGCTCCTGGTTGGGCACAGGCTTCTTTAAAAACCTGGATATCTGCTTTGGAAATAGTTCCTCGCTTAGTCGAAGTATGTAAGAAGGCTTGCTCTACAAAGCAATAGTTATCCAGACTGATCATCAGTTCGGGCAAGATCGGTACTTGGAAAGCTGTTATGTACCAACTTGCCTGAAGTTGTGCGCCTCTCATATGCTCTAACCAGCACTGCGGATGAGGGACTTGGAGTGCGGCTAGTTTTACGACTCGTTCCGGATGCAGTAAGGCCGTGGCCCAGGCGATCATCGCCCCCCAATCGTGGCCTACCAGATAGAATTGCTCTGCCCCATAGTAGTCCGCCAGGGCAAGAACATCTTCTACCAGGTAGTTCAAGCGATAGGCAGACACTTCTGTTGGTTTTTCACTGAGGTTGTAGCCCCTCAAATCGGGCGCTACAACCCGGAAGTATTCTGCCAAGAGAGGGATTTGGTGACGCCAAGCGTACCAGCATTCAGGAAATCCATGGAGCAATAGGACCAAGGGTTTATCCGTTTGATTAGGGCCCTCAAAGCCCGCTTCAACTACATGGAACCTGAGATGATGGGTAATGATCTGACAGTGATTCATCAACGCCGTTTCATGCCACCGAAGCTACGGCTCCGCTGCATACTACCAAAGCCGCTGGATTTAGGTGCAGAGCGATATTCCTGGTTGTTACTGTTGGAACGCTGTAGGTTGCTAGAACCGAAACCAGATCCGGTGGACCGACTCTGTGTTGAACTACTCAAACTATCGGTTCTTGGATTTCGAGAAAGCCCTGTGGTGCGCAGAGCCTGCTGATTTTTTACCGCCAAGGGAGGGGTTCCATAACGGGATTGATACTGGCCAACGGCGCGGTCATAGGTATCGCCATAGCCTCCATAACCTCTCAGGCCACCGGCAGAATAAACGGGAGGCATATAGTAGCGAGGAGCAAATAGTGCATTAGCCACCATGTTGCCTGCCATGGCCCCTAAAAAGGGAGTCCAGAAACTAGATTCCTGACGGACTACGACTGTTTCTTTCTGCCCAGTTTGTGGATTGGTTTTTTCTTCTGTCACATTGTGGACGTAGGAGATCTGGAATTTCTCCGGGATGTGGAGAGAAGCCTTTCCTCCTTCCACTTTGAGATAGCCTTTTTGACCAGCTTTCTCTTCTTCAGGAGTCAGACGGGCCATTTGTAAGGCCGGGTCACGGAAGGTTGGGGGAGTAGAGTTAAGCAAAAATACGGTATAGACACCGGTTCCATCATCGTAGGTGGCTTGTTGAACGTCATATTTGCCATCCGCCAGCTTTGTAGTAGCTTGTTGCTGTGCACTATTGGTGGTATTGGTGGCAACGGCACTATCGGGTTTTTCAGCCGCACAGCCTAGAGGCAACAGACCAAGGATCAGCACAAGGGAGAGGGCTGTGAGCTTTTTCCATTTAGGTACATGGTTCATCTGTCTTTTTTGAACTCGTTAAGGGTTGTTAAGGATTCAGCGACGTATATCTTCATAATGGCGCAAGTTCAGGGAAATTCAGTAAGAGCTGGTCTGGGTCCAATTCATCCCCAAAACGAGCGGGGGAAAAGTGGACTTGTATCGCGCGCAGTCTTTCCTGATAGTGAAGATTGATCAAGGCTTTCAGGGCCTCTTTCATAGCTACATCCTTCGTCAAGTCTGTTTCTAACGCCGGCACTTCACCCTCGTAGGCCACAGTGATCATGACGACTACATTGCGGGTAGCTGGTGCATAGAGGTCTGTTGGTGCTGAAGTCGCGGGAGTGGGCTCAGGTTCACTCAAATAGCGCTGGGAAGAGTCCGTGAATAGTTCCTGAACATAATCTCCAGCTTCTCCTTCATCCCAGAAGACGTTGCCTTCATTAGCGGCAGAGGCCCACATCGAATCGTATTGCAGCAGGCTTTCACAGATTTTCACCAATCCTTCACCTAGAACATCCAGCTCTCCGTCTGAATCCATGGCCTCTTGAGCAGAGCGATTGAGGACGCCCAAGAGGGGAGCAACCTGTTCACCACCCAGGTGCAAGAACAGACGACAGACAACAAAACGGGTCTGGCCTGTCATTTTGTTAAAGCGGTCTCGCCATGAAGTCATGGGGCACCTATAAAAACTATCTCTTCCAATCTAACCAATTACGCAAAGGGGTGGGGTGGCATGAGGATTCAAAACCAGAACGGGGAAGACTAAGGCAGAAGCACTTTTGCCCGGCCCGTAATCCCTGCATGAAACATTTAAGGTGGTTTCCTTATCATGGTTTGAAGGTTGGCACAGGCATGTAACCCCGTCTAATGTCTAGGTAAAATAGAGTACATCGTTAGTATTTCTTCAGTGAAGTAGTTGGAGTAGTAAGTGTTTTTACCCATATCCCGTGGAGAGGAGTTGAATCCGGGTTGCTGACGCTATGCTTTAGGTTGGATGAGTTAGGATGACCCTACCCGAAAGAGGGTAACTATTCAATATGCTCTTAGTGGTACCTAGAAGGCTCTGTAGCAAGAGAGTGGGGCGAAGCATTAAAAAGAGTTGTATTCTATCGTGGAAGAGTGTGGCAGGACTGTTTAAGCGACCTCTAGCAGATACTTGCAATACATGCATCCTGACATTAATTACCCTATAGAAAGGCTTGTCAAACCGATACTTGAATTCCACTAGTAAACAATTGAAGATGGAATCAGGAGAGGGTTAGGGAGGTTGGATATGAAAGGTTTAGGAATTGGATTAGTAATGGTAATGCTAATGACGTCACCTGTTCTGGCACAGGGAGATTTCTACATAAATAGCCGTAACTCCAATAACCAAGTCTGGAGTAGGGAACAATATGAACGTGCTAATGAGGCGCAAAGGACAATCGAGCGCTATAGATTGCAGCAGCAGAAGGATGAGCAGACTAAGTTACTCAAGGACAGCAGGAAACAGCAGAATGAGGAAAGCCTACAGCACTATTATGACTCCAAGAACAACACAACACCCTAGGTGTGAGTTTCTCTCCCCTGCAACTCCCTGCTCTTAGCTACCCGCTTCAAGCTCCTTTGCTCCTCAAGGCTGAGTTCAGTTGGATATCTCAAAATATGGTCAAATATCAGACATAGATGTCTCGGACTGGAACTGGACCCTAGCCGCTATGTTTGGAGTACCTATGGGGCTTTCCAAGTAGCCGGCATATCTCTGCATCATTGCTTGGCGTTGTAACAAAAGTTGCTGAGAGCGGTTCTGCGCTGCCCAGAAAAATACTCCAGCCATGAGGGCAGCTGGAGCATTGAGGAGTTTGGTATTAGAGTCGAGACGCTAGAAGAAACTGGGGGTTCCCCGCCTAGTGTTCAAATGTGGGCCACTCTACATTGCGTTAGCCCTCTCATCGGTACCCTTCACCTCACAGCTCTATCTCTCTCAAAAGTAGGGGGCTTTTCTTGTAAGTCCTCCCCCTACTGCTGGGTACCCTACACCCAAGAGCAATGGATAAGTCCATAGTTTTAGTACATGCGCGGTTGATGCAATGCAAAACTCCCGATGGAATGGGATGAAAAGTATATATCCTGAAGACATCATCATCCGTCATGCTCACCTGAGTGATTATCCCCGCATTGTTCAGCTTCAGCAATGCTCTCTTCAAGTCCTTTGTCAAAAGGACTATAGCGTTGAGCAAGTCAAGGCGCTTCTGAAAGATAAGCGTGATTACAATAATTGGAAATGGGGTGAAACTGTTTTTGTTGCTGAATATGAGAGCACTATAGTTGGATTTGCAGCACGAAATCAAAACTGGATCACAGGTGTTTATGTGCATCCAGAATTCACACGAAAAGGCATTGGTTCTCGTTTGTTGAACATCATTGAAGATAATTCTAAGGCCTGTGGAATTAATTGTTTATTTGTTGATGCTTTAATAACAGCTAAGCCATTTTATGATTGTCTCGGCTACCAAGTGAAAACGCCTGTTTTGGTACGTGTACGCGGTATTCAGGTGCATTGTATCGAAATGCGAAAAGTGATGGGGCCTGGTCCGCATAAGAGGCAATTAGCCTTTAAGGATATCGGCAGCTCTAAGTTAAAGCTACAGTCCCCTCTGATGGTTATGTTGCTAATCATTCTATTTGTAAAAATCGCACAGTGGTTTATACAAAATAGTGGATATCTTTTCTAAAGTCTTGATCCGAAAACAACTGCGCATAGCTGGT
>JBAUTB010000244.1:0-5775 GCA_049582005.1 Gloeobacterales cyanobacterium
CCGAAAGCCAATGGTCAGTTCTGGGAACTGAAAGCAAAGTTAGAGGAGGGCAAACTGGTCATTGTTGAAGCAGAAGGACCCTACCCTGCCCCGCCCAAAGCGACTAGGTTTATCCCTAACCCTGCACCCGGTGAAGAACAGCAACCGCCTAGCGATAGTCCAAAAAGCGAGAGTCCAAGAACAGAAATTACCACAACCATCCTTAGCCTTGAGGAAATGCGCAAAATGGCTATTCCCGTTAAGATTCAAATCACCTGCAAATTGTCCGCAGTGCCCTCGCACCGGTCTCTAGAGAACAAACAGGTCGAGTTTTATCTGACGGAGGGAGAACGGATTATTACCGTAAAGATGTCGAACAAGCAGTTCAAGAAGTTGACAGAACACGGGTTTGAGCAGTGGGTTGCCATAATAAATGGGAGCATGGGGCCTGCGACAGAAGCAGGATTTGAGCTGAGTGAAGCCAGCGTGCAAGTCTTCCAGAAAAAAGCCAAAGATGCTCCCAGTGAAGGAAATGGGGGAGAAACGAAGTCCTCTGATAAGCCTGTCTTGTCTGAAAAGGCCATCCCGGATGCTCAACCAGGTTCAGGGGAGCAGATGAAACCAGGCAAAAAGAATCTGTTGGCGGGTGTAAAAATCGGTTGAAACCCTGCCTATCTGAGATGACCTAAACTCTGAAATTCTGATAAAGAAAGTGGGATGGGCGTTCGCCTCACTATAAATAAAAGGTGAATCTGGGGCAACCCGGAGGAGAAGCCCACGCTATACCGCCTAAGCGGTCAGCATCGAGAGTACGTCACACACTATCCCTAGAGAGAAGTATCGTATTTATTCTCAAATGACACAAAATATAGTATGAATCGCGTAGAAAAATATTGCAGCAAGCTTTATACTCAGCAAAGTAACTCTTTCCATTCTCAATGACAGTTTCGATCAATGCAGATGCTGAAACCCTCCCTGCAACGGCGAAAAAGCAGATTGTCCTTTGGATAGGAGCTAATGCAGGTGGTGTTACCAAGACAACCCTAGCTGTGAGCATGGCTTACAGAATGGCATGTCTGGGGATCGATGTATGCGTTCTTGACCTGGATACTAATGACTCTATCTCTGTTTTCTGTGGGTTGAAAAATTTACCTACCGATGAGCAATTTCCTACTCAATCCATGGCAGATGTTCTCACCTCAGAAGACTTTGAGGGGTCATGGCCTTTGATCACCCCTTCCTGGGGAAGACCAAAAGGTAGAGTCGATATTTGTCGTGGGGGACTGCACTTATCTCAAATTGACAAAGATATCTCTAGACTTCCTCGAAGTGAGTATGTCCTCAAAGATAAACTACAAGATTTTCCTTTAACTCACGATCTCATAATCTTGGATTGCCCAGCTTCTCTTGGTATCCCAACTGATTTAGCCTTAGCAGCTGCTACGCATGTTTTAGTCCCCATGACTCTTACCCCTAAATCAACTCATGCGGCAGATAAATTTTTGTATTGGTTTCGCGAGCGTTGCAGAAAATTGCGTTTGGACCCCTCCCCTTCTCTTATGGGGTTTGTGCCGACCCTCTTCAAACCATCTGAAGCACTGCAGCGAGGCATAATGGACGAACTTCCAGCAATACTCTCTGCTGCTGGAGTCAACTGTTATCCACCAACTCGATATTCCACTCAGTTTGTCAATGCAAGTGCCTTTGGAATGCCTTTGCAGGTCTACCGGCCTGGCAATCAGGCTTGCCGAGACTTTGATCCGATCATCAAAGATCTTTGTCTCCTCTTAGACATCAAATTCAGGTTTTAAATATGGCGAAACTCCCTGGTCTGAAAGATTCATTCTCTGGTCATGTTCAAATCAACCAGGTGGAGAAGGAACTACAGGATGCATTGAAAAGGATTTCTGAGCTAGAAAACCTTAATGAGGGGTCTAATTCTCAACTTCTGCCGCTTGAGGAAATTGTGCGTGACCCATCTCAGGTCCGGAAGTACTTTAAGCCGGAAACCATTTCTGGCTTAGCCGAATCCATAAAAAAGCATGGCATCCTTGAACCCTTAATCGTCCGTCCCATGGCCGATGGTTCTTATAATCTTGTCGCGGGCGAACGCCGTTACCGAGCAGCACAGCAAGTCGGCCTAAAAGCTCTCCCGGTGACCATACGAGAGATGGATGATACGGAAGCAGTCGAACTTAGCTTAGTAGAGAACCTCCAGCGGGAGGACCTTAATCCTGTTGAACAAACGGAAGGAATACTACAACTTCTCTCATCTTTGTTAGAACAACCACAATCTGAAGTAGTTACACTGCTCTACAGAATGTCCAATGAACATAAAGGAAAAGTTACCCACAACGTTGTGGGTAACTCGGAAGCTCGCCTTATTGAGGAAATATTCAGACGTATTGCTTCAATGGAGTGGCAGTCATTTGTTGCCCATCGGCTTCCATTGTTGAAACTCCCCCATGATATTTTGGAAGCCCTACGTCAAGGAAGGATTGAATATACGAAGGCCCGAGCTATCGCACAGGTTAAACACGAAGATACACGCAGAATACTTCTGAATGACGCTATGCGAGGTGACCTGTCACTTGCCCAGATAAAGCAACAAGTTCAGGATTTAAAGCCCTCCCCTAAAGCTCATTTAAAGACTCGGTTCAAGGATGTAGCGGGGAAGATCTTGAAAACACCTGCTAGTAATTGGGAAGATCCTAAAAAGACCCAGAAAATAACTAAACTACTTGAGCAGCTTGAATCCCTTGTTGCAGGCACTTAGAACTCTTGTAATAATAAGTTGCTCAGAGAAAAGGGTGATTGTTTGTTAGGAGCGTTCCACTGGAGGTCGAGCTTAACCGATGGGCTGATTGGCAAAGGTCTTTCTTGGTCTATCGTTACAGGCCACAGGCGAGCATTACCGACTTTGTGGGCCTACGACCTCCAGACGACGCGCTGGGCTTGCCTCGCCTTCCGTCGTAGGTTGTGTATCGGATATCGAGATCTCCTGCTAGAGTTCAATCTTGTCAAATATCAAGAGGAGAAACTATGCCTGGCCCTTCGTCTAACGGCACAAACCAGGAACCAATTGGCATAAATGTAACGAGCCCGATTGACCAAGGTATGGCAGCTTTGGCGAATCCTACAGTGCCCCTCATGAAAATCTTTGCCTCAAGTGCGCTGCAGGTGGGGCTCTCCCAACAGCAGACTCTGGGGCGAGGGATGATTTTGGGGATGGAAAGCCCAAAATCAAAGAAGTTTTTGTACATACAACAAGCTGATAGTGCTATTGCCCTGTGGATGGTTGGGGTGGAGTTTAAACGCGAAGTGGCGAAGGTATTGGAGCAGTACGACATCACAAAGGAAGCAGTCATTGCCATGGTGGTCCCGCCCATGGCACAGCTCTTTATGGCATCGGAGCACGGAGAGATGCAGATGCTTGCGATTCAGGAAGTGGAACAGACATCGTTTAAATTACCTCCAGATGTCAGTTTCCGTAAAGAACAGAGTGGGCTGATCATTTCCTTTGTTTTCAGTCATAAGAAGCTTGGTCCGTTAGGCAGAATTGTTGTGAAGCCCGAGGGAACTAACCAAACGCGCATTGACTACGAACTGATAGAGCCGAAGGGATTTTCAAGTACCCAAGAACGATTGGAAATCTTTCTTCCCATTGCCAAAGAATTAATGGAACGGATCGAGCTTGGCTTGATGCGCTAGGGAAATGGCCTATGTACCCTGCCCCCCATTCTATTTGCCCTGGCAACGCAGTATCTACCAACAGCCGGACCCTCAACCCGGCAGTCATCTTGTGCCCAACTGGCACTGGACAAGGCCGGGTAGTTCTAGTCTGGGGTGGTACAGAATATTTCACCAACAGTCCCCATGAACTGCGTTCACCAACACGCATGAAAATTAACGCATGGTAAGAATCATTATATTGGTGTGAACTACTCATCATCCAACCTGGTACCTTATATCGATGACAGCTCGTAAAGATACCCTGTTTGAACGTTTTCTGGCTCCTGTTTTTCGCCTGCTGATCAATCAGGAAGAGCTACGGCAGTTGCACGATTGTATCAATTGGCAGGACGCTAACCAGCGGCTCAGAAATCCTACGCTCCAATATCCTGACTACTACCGGAAACAGAACTTCCACGGGATTGAAGGAGGCTATCTAAATACCAGTGCAGCTGTAACCTATGACCCAATTACCCAATATGTTCTTCCGCCTAACGAGGACCTGGTACGGCAGGGAGTGATTAACACCATTCAGGGAAATCCCCGTCGCATCCTGGATTTAGGCTGTGGTACAGGTTCTAGCACCCTGTTATTGAAGCAACATTTTCCCCAGGCTGAGGTGATTGGGTTAGATTTATCTCCCTATATGCTGCTCGCAGCTGAGCGCAAAGCGAGTGCCGCCGGGTTAGCACTTCAGTGGTGTCATGGTAATGCTGAACAGACAGAGTTTTCTCCGTCCTCCTTTGACCTAGTTACGGCTTCCTTACTGTTTCATGAGACGCCGCCGCCAGTATCTCAGTCGATTGTCAAAGAGAGCTACCGCCTGCTGACGGAAGGAGGGGAGATGGTGGTTCTGGATGGTAATCAGAAAACCCTGCGCCATACGGATTGGCTGACCCAAATCTTTGAGGAACCTTATATCAAGGACTATGCTGCAAACAGCCTGGATGCCTGGATGGGGGCAGCTGGGTTTGTTGCTGTATACACGGATGATTGGTGGTGGATACATCAGATTAGTCGGGGCGTTAAGCCATTGGCCACACAGGAAGAGAATTCTGAGGCCACCTCCAATTCAACCGTGGTCTGAGGGATGGACTGATACAATCGCGGGCATGGTTCAAATGAGGGTCTTCATAACAGGGGTCAGCTGTGTCGGTAAAACGACTGTGGGAGAGAAACTGGCGGCTCTACTTGGCTGTCCGTTTTATGATTTGGATGCGGAAATAGAGAGCTATTTTGGAACGTCCATTGAGCAGATCCAGAAGCGCTTCCTGACAATGTACTCATATCGTAAAGAGGCTTCCAAAGCATTGAAGCAAGTTTTGTCTCGAGAGGACAGTCGGAACTGCGTTATTGTCTTGCCGCCAAGCGGCCTCATGGACTCCTACTGGCGTTTAGTGAAAAAGGCGAATGCCACCACAGTGGTGCTCGAAGATTCTGCGGAGAACATTCTGGACAGGATCACTTTCTACGACATCGATTCAAGGCCCATAGAGAAGAAGCTATCTGAAAGGGAGAAGCAACTGTACCTGAGGGAGATCAAAGGGGACATCAGCTATTTCCGACCCTCTTATCAGCGCGCAAACGTGGCCGTGGCCATTGCTGGTTTGGGAGCCAAAGAAGCTGCCCAGAAGGTAAGACATGTACTGGAGAGCATCAAAAAGTCGGGGGTTTAGAGGCGGCTAATGGGCTTCGGATGTTAGTTGTTGGAATGACGGACACTACCTTGGCTCCGTTCAAACGCATCATCCTGCGCGCCGCACTAAGGGTGACTGTCCAGGCGATTTAGGTAATCATGAATGGAATGATGTTGGATTGGCATAATGGTGAAAAAATCCAAGGGCTTTGGTGAACTTCTCAAGCAGCAGCGGGCAGACAAAATCGAGCAGAAAGAACTGGAAAAGTTGGAACAGAAAGTACAAAAAGGTTTTTTGAGTGACAAATTTGCGGGTATGGTAATGAACCCGCAAGGCGAAGTGAAGATGTCTGAGGTTTTGAAAGAACTTGTTGAACCTTATCTGGACTTTGCGAGGAATCATAGTCAGCGTGAGAAGTTGTTTAGCA
>JBAUTB010000245.1:0-24786 GCA_049582005.1 Gloeobacterales cyanobacterium
GTATGCCTTTGGCTTGGGGATAGCGGTCTAATACTGCAAAAAAACGGTCAGGATTATCTAAGCCAATTTCATCCATCCAGTGATTGCCGATGGGGACGGGCTGATGGTGTAAACAAATAAAAGTGTACAGCTGAGGATAGGAGCGCAAACAGTGGTCGAGGAAGTCAAGTTCTTGGTCCGATAAATGCCCTCCTACTTGATCAGGTGCAGTAGAATCCAGCAAAATAAGCTGCCAAAGGCCCCAATGGCAATGTCGTTCTGTTTTTACCTGTCCACCCGCAAGAATCTGTTTCATGACCCCTGGCCTATCGTGATTACCAGGCAGATGATAAACGGGGACAGCTAAGTTCTCAAAAATAGTTTGTAGCCGCTCGTAGGCTTCTCGAGAGCCATCTTGGGACAGGTCTCCCGTCGCCAAAATAAGATCAGGTGGCCAATGTTGAGCCTGTGCCAGGGCCAAAACGCTTTGTAAAGATGCAAGGGTGTCCATGCCTCCTAACCGGGCTTCAAGAGGGCCATAGAGGTGGGTATCTGTCAGCTGTAGAATTTTAAGGACGTCTTTTCGCTGAGAGAAATTAGAGGCCACGTAGAAAAAGCTCCAGAAAAAGCTTCAGCAAGAAGATAAGTCAAGTACTACTTAAGATGCCCGATTTTGCTTTTTGTCTATGGATATTGCGGTCTCTTTCCAGAAAAATGTCTTGGTAGAGGCTCTCTTAAATACGGGCTTTCAAGACGAAAGAATAGATCTCTCCCAATTCCAAATTATAGTCATGGCGTTCTAAAAAGCGATGGAGCGCTTCAGAGATTAAGGCGCTACCCAAGGGAGGCGTCAGACGGAGTCTATCCTGGCGAAAATGCCATGCAAAGGTCCATTCGAAAGACCCTGCTTGGACTTCACCGATCAATTCTCCGGAAGGCCAACAGGAGCGATTGACCTTGATGTACACGGTAGTTTGGGGAGCACCCATGGGCTTTGAGCATTCAGTTCAGACAGTTTAACTTCAGAACTGGGGTCTGTGTCGAATCAAATTCAAAAATTCTTCGCGGGTTCTGAGGTCTTCCCGGAAAACGCCCACCATAGAGCTGGTCACAGTCCATGAACTTGGTTTCTGAACTCCCCGCATAACCATGCACATATGGGATGCCTCAATCACGACCCCAACGCCATGGGGTTGTAAACATTCTTGGAGAGCCTCAGCGATTTGACGAGTGAGCCTTTCCTGAACCTGCATACGACGGGCATACATTTCGACAATGCGGGCGATTTTAGAAAGTCCCACCACTTTTTGGTTGGGAATATAACCGACATGAGCACGCCCTATAAAGGGCAACATGTGATGCTCACACATGCTGAACAGTTCGATGTCTCGGACTAAAACCATTTCATCGTGACCCACATCAAAGATGGCCCCATTCACCAGTTCCTCCAGAGATTGGTTATAGCCTTGGGTCAGAAATTGGAGCGCTGCTGCTACCCGAGAAGGAGTTTTTTCTAATCCTTCTCGGTTTGGGTCTTCGCCCACTCCTCGAATCAAAACCTCTACCGCCTTCACCATTTCCTCGGTATCGGGGGTAGGGGTAAGAGGCGTACTGGGAGACCAGCTATCTTTTGATTCAGCCACAGACATGTTGATTCCTCCAGGAATTACAAAACAAAAACTTAGGGAGAAGAACTAAAGAGCGCCGCCAGCGGGCATCAGGACTGCTTCTTCCAAAACAGCTTGAGGGGGTAAAGATAAGGTTTGGACAATCCACTGTGCAACTGTTTCGGCGGAAAGCATCTGATTGCGGTCAAAACCCGCATTTAAACTGTCCCATAAAGGGGTATCCACAGCTCCTGGGCAAAGAGCCGTAACGCGTACACCATAAGTACGGACTTCTTGGGCAAGGGTGCGGCTGAGTGCCAGAAGGGCAAATTTGCTGGCACTATAAGCTCCCCAGTCAGGGAAGGTCTTCAGAGCAGCGATAGAGCACAGATTCACCACAAGACCTTCTCTCCGTTCAACCATTCGGCGGACTACTGGTTGGGTAAGTGCAAAAACAGCGGTGAGGTTGAGGTCTAAAACCTGTTGCCATGCTTGGAGTGGGGTTTCTAACAAGGGTTTTATATAGCCCATACCCGCATTGTTGATCAGGATGCCAATGCTCCCTCGGTCATTTTCGATTTTCTCAATCAAAGACTCTAGGCTTGCCAAATCGGTCAAATCGTGGGGAAAAGAAGAAGCGACTGCTCCCTCAATATGAAGAGATTCTATCGCTGCACAAACCTGTTGGAGTTTGTCTTGAGAACGTGCAACCAAAGCCAGCGGATAACCTGCTTTAGCTAGAGCCAGCGCTGTATGCTTCCCAATACCGCTGGTGGCACCCGTTAGGAGCACCAAGGATTTTGCAGTTGTGGAATTCCCCATCAATAACTCAGGCTGTAAAGGACTAAGGTCGACTAATATATGCAACGTCTCTAAACAATTATAGGGGATCAGGGTGCTTGCTTCAGGTTTCCATTTTTGTTCCGCAGGTTTTGATCAGCAAGAATACTTAGTAGTTTTGCGCTGGGTGGGCAATAATAAATGCTATGTTCTGGAGGGGCCTTGTTGGATGCTTTAGCATATAGCCTTTCGGTAATGGTGATGGGAGTAGCGGTCAGTTTCTTTGATGGCCGCATTTTTAATGGTTTTGCGCTGCTTCCACAGGAACAATATCAGTTCCTCATGACGCTCATGTTGGCCTTGCTATATCTCTGTTTTGCCTGGAGCTACCTCGATCTTATTCCTTTGATGAACCTGCCGATTATGGGCCTGACCGTGGGCTGGATTGGTTTCAGTTGGTACTTAGTCGCTCGTCATCTCCAAAGCCCAGAAGCTCAAGAACACCTCTTTTCCTGGACTGCCAATCATCTGATCCTGACAGGAACTTTTTTCACCCTCCTGGCGATTGAAGGGCTATTGGTCAGTTAGGTCATCCTATGTCTCAAACCAAAACAAAAAAACCCACCTTCGCAGATAGGCTTTTAAAAAAGACGAACTATTAATCAATTAATCAACTAATCAACGAGTTCAATCACAGCCATTGGAGCACCATCCCCTCTCCGAGAGATGGTCCGCATAATCCGAGTGTAACCTCCCACACGCTTACCATAGCGCTCAGGAACTCCATCGAACAATGCTTTGACCAACGTGGGATCAAACAGATAACCTGCAGCTTGTCGGCGGCTATGGATAGAGCCTTCTTTTGCCAGGGTAATAATGTGTTCAGCTTCAGAACGAACTGCTTTGGCACGAACCAAAGTAGTCTTGATTTGTCCATGACGGAGCAGTTCTGTCGTTAAAGAACGCATTAGGGCCTTGCGTTGGTCCGCAGGTTTGCCGAGGCGGGCGATACGTTTACCGTGTCTCATGATGGTTTACCTTAGCCTTTGGAAGGCCGCTCCTTGGGTAGGGTGAGGCCGAGTTTATCCTTAAGAGCATCAATCACTTCTTCTGCAGATTTTTGCCCAAAGTTTTTGATTTCAAGCAGGTCTTCTTCAGTGAACTGAAGTAAGTCTGCCACATAGTTAATCTGTGCCCGCTTTAAGCAATTGTAGGCTCGAACAGAAAGTTGGAGCTCTTCGATTGCCGTCTGACTGCTCTTGTCCTGAGGAGTACCTTTCGCTGGCTCAGTGGGAGCTTCAAAAGTGATTTCCTGTAGGGGCAAAAGCTGCCCAACCAAGATCCGTGCTGCCTGAGAAAGAGCTTCCTGTGGAGTAATCGAACCGTTGGTCCAGATTTCTAAGGTCAACTTGTCTAGATCAACAAGGCTGGTGCCGATACGGATGTTCTCTACGGTGTAGTTGACCTTACGCACAGGCATGAACACGGCATCAATAGACAGATAATCCACCGATTTGCTGTCTTCCATACTCCGGTCAATGGAGCGATAGCCGATTCCCCGCTCAATTTGGAATTCCATTTCTAGTTGACCATCATCAGCCAAGGTTGCAATCGGATGGTAAGAATTGACAATCTCTACTTCCGAAGGGAGTTCTAAGTCTGCTGCCGTAACCAGTTTTGGTCCTTGGAGGGCCAGCCGACCGATTACTAAATCACTGGTGTGGGAGCGAAGTACAAGTTCCTTCATGTTAAGGAGGATATCCAGAACGTCTTCACGGACTCCAGGCAAGGTAGCAAATTCGTGGCTCACTCCCGTGATCCGCACTGAAGTGACCGCGGCCCCTTCGATATTGGAAAGGAGCACCCGCCTCAAGGCATTGCCTAAAGTGGTTCCTTGGCCCCGGTCTAAAGGTTCTAGAACAAATTTGCCGTACTGAGCTTTATCCGCTTCAGCGCGGGTCTCCACATGCTCAATCGAGTAGGTCATGTCACTCCTCCGCTAGCGGGAATAGAATTCAACAATTAAGAGTTCACGCACGGGCGTATCGACCTCTTCCCGCTCAGGAGTCCTTACGACCCTACCTTTCAGTTCTTCCCGATTGGACTCTAACCAAGGAGGAGATACCGGTAGGTTGACAGCTTCCAAAGTCTCTTTGACGAATTTCCTGGATGCTTCCACCACTGAAATCTGGTCGCCAGGGCGGACTCTGAGACTTGGGGTAGAAGCGCGACGACCGTTGACCTCGAAGTGTCCGTGATTGACAAATTGACGAGCTTGCGAGCGAGAAATCGCAAAACCTAAACGGTAAACGACATTATCTAAGCGGCGCTCTAAGAGTTCAAGGAACTTGGCTCCGGTGTTACCACGCGCACGCGCAGCATCAGCAAAGGTGCGTCGGAATTGCTTTTCCAGGATTCCGTAGGTCCATCGTGCTTTCTGCTTTTCCTTGAGTCGAATAGCATACTCACTTAATTTGGTTCTACCCTGACCGTGTTGACCGGGGCGATAGTTGCGCTTTTCGATAGCGCACTTTGGAGAAGTGCAGCGGGTTCCCTTGAGATAGAGTTTCATCCCGACTGCACGACAAAGTTTACAGACTGGGCCAGTGTAACGAGCCATGAATCTTTCGTCCTTTGTATATGCGTAAACTAAACGCGGCGGCGCTTGGGAGGGCGCACACCGTTGTGTGGAATGGGGGTCACATCTCGAATGAGTGTGATTTCTAGACCTGCGGTTTGGAGCGCACGAATAGCGGTTTCACGGCCTGCACCAGGACCACTCACCAAAACTTCAACTTGACGCATGCCTTGACCACCGGCAGAGCGCGCCGCAGATTCTGCTGCTTGCTGAGCGGCAAAAGGAGTGCCTTTCTTCGCTCCCTTAAATCCAGAGGATCCGGCAGAAGCCCATGAAATTACCTCACCGCTGGGGTCGGAGATGCTGACGATGGTGTTGTTGAAGGTGGATTGAATGTGAGCCACTCCCGAAGGCACATTCCGTTTGACCTTTTTTTTACCCTTAACCTTACTGGTGCTAGGTTTTTGTTGTTGCTTTGCCATGTAGTTGCCTGTTTGCGTTGCGCTTGAGTTAGCTGAGTTAATTACTTACTTCTTAGGAGCTTTCTTCTTGCCGGCTACCGCTATGCGCTTACCGCCGCGGCGAGTACGGGCATTGGTCTTGGTGCGTTGCCCACGAACAGGCAAGCCTAGACGGTGACGACGACCTCGGATCGAACCGATATCTTGGAGCCGCTTGATGTTCATCCCTTCCGTACGGCGTAGGTCGCCTTCAACGGTGTAGCGATTTTCAATCACCTCGCGTAGGGTTGCCACTTGAACATCAGAAAGTTCGCGCACACGGGTATCAGGACTGATACCTGTAGAGTGCAATATTTCTTGAGAACGAGCTAAACCAATACCGTAGATGTAGGTCAAACCAATTTCAACACGCTTATCTCTGGGGATATCGACGCCTGCTATCCGTGCCATTTGATGTACTAATGCTCCTGATTATCCTTGACGCTGCTTATGTTTTGGGTTTTGGCAGATGACCATAACCCGGCCTTTACGTTTGATCACACGACATTTCTCGCAGATCTTCTTTACGGATGCTCGGACCTTCATGAAGATTCACACGTTAATTAGCAAAGTCAACATTATAAGTAAATAGAGTACCTTTGTCAAAATCTTTAAAACGAATGTTCAAATAAGGCTCCATCAGCGTTGAGTTGTCGTCGTTGTTGCTCCGTCAAGCCAATGCCTCGTCCCAGTTGACATCCTTTCACCAAAGTTCCGAACCATAAGGTTTCGTTCAGGGTGGCTCCGCGCAGGTCAGCATCCCGCAGGTCCGTTTGAACCAACCGGGCGAATACTAAATCCGCTTTGTGTAATCGGCAGCCCCTTAGGTCAGCCCCCGATAAATCTCCGCGAATAAAATTCACGCCATCCAAAACCAAATCGGCTAGTTCCACAGCTCTGAGATCGGGAAATTTCACCCGGTCCGGATTTTGAAAAAATCGCATTACACACGCAACATTGGATTCAGTGAGCGGCATTTGAGCCAGGAAGGTCGCATAACGAGCTAATCCTAGACTTCTCAGAACGAGAAGACGGTCTTTGGGGTTTTGTTCCAAAAAATGGGTGCTGATCCGTTGGAGATTGGTCGTTAGGGAATGGGAGCGTTCAGGCATGTTTCTGTTATATGGCGGATTGTATTGGAATCATTGGATCCTGACAGCTCTAGAGGTTTATTAAAAGGTGTTGTTAGGGCTTTAGAGCCGTCAACTTAGCACTTGATAATGTAGAAATAACTCACTGCCAATTTGACGGCTTTCGAGGAGCTGGAGGGGAGGGGCTTTGCTAGGAATAAACCCTTCTCCTTCGACGGGACTGGGCGCATTCCGGCCTCCATAAATCACAGGCCAGATGGTTAGCCACAGGTCATCTATGCGACCAGCCTCTAGTAAGGTGGCCGTTAGGGTACCACCGCCGAGCGCTACTACTTTGCGAATGCCCTGTTTCTCTAAAAAGTCATAGGCTTGATCCCAGTTCAGGTCTGTATCTCCAAGGTCTACCAACCTTGCTAGGTTAGAAAGAGTTGGTTGCTGATTTTGTTCCATGCTGGCACGGGTGGTCAATATCCAACGTTCCACCTGCTGGCTGAAAAAAGGCAGATCTACGGAAAGTTCTAGGGACCGAGACACTACACAGGTAATGGGCTGAGGAGATTGTCCTCGAACCACGCGGGCTGCTAAAAGTTCAGGGTTGCGAATGGTAAACGTAGTCCCTTCCGCTCGTATAGTCCCCGCTCCCACCAAAATCAAGTCTGCGAGGGACACTTGATACTCCAAATGCGCTTGGTCCGCTGCATCGGTTGTACGAGGGGCACGGCGGTCGGTGGCACTGATTTTGCCATCCACCGTCATTCCAAGAACGACGGTGGTTGAGAGAGGCGAGGGATTAGACATCATTAAACCCGTAATTGAGTCCGGCTTTTCCACGAAATCTAAGGCTTAGTAGTCTGGGCTGGTGCCGATTGATCAGGGGCGGGTTGAAAATTTCCGCGAAAATCCAGAAATTGGACCATGATCAAATAGCCAAATCCCAGTCCCAGAGAGACAATTCCCGTTACAATCGCCACCCACTTTGGTCTTCCCACAGTGCATCAAAGCCTAATACTGCCTGTTCCCAAACTAGCAGTCTTCCCACAGTAAAGCGCAGTATCTACACTCCCGCACGGTAGAATCAGGGCGCAGCTAGGCAACAGAGCCATGATTCCTATCAACCTTTCTGGTAAAACTGCGCTTGTCACAGGAGTGGCCGATACGGTGGGCTTTGGATGGCATATTGCCAAGGTCCTGCAGGCGGCTGGCGCTCAGGTGGTGCTTGCGGTGCATCCACGGGTGCTGAATATTGTAGAAAAAACCTTGGGACGTTCCGCCAATGATGAAGACCGGAAGCTACCCTTTGGCGTAGCCGGAGAATTTACCCCGAGTAAGGTATATCCGTCTGACCTTCAGTACGACACCTTGGCAGATGTGCCCGATGAGCAATACGAAGTCAAAGGCTATAGCAAAGATGCTGACTTTACGGTTTCTGGTTTAGCAGAATCCCTAAAGGCCGATTTCGGCTCCGTGGACTACATTGTGCACTCAGTAGCTTTTTCCCGCGAGATTAAAAACCCGCTGATTGATACTTCCCGGCGGGCGTATCTGGAAGCAATTTCGATTTCTGCCTACTCTCTGACGGCTCTGTGCCACTATTGCCTACCGCTCATGGAAGACCGAGAAGGAGCCGTGGTCGGGCTAACCTATATTGGCGGAGACCGGGCGGTTCCCTACTATGGGGGAGGGATGTCCAGCGCTAAGGCAGCGTTGCAAATCGATGCCAAGCAGCTCTCTTATTTTTTGGGACAAAAAGGTCATCGCGTAAATTTAGTTTCTCCTGGACCCTATGCTTCGCGTGCGGCCCGAGGTATTGGCGATATCGGTCAGATGATCGAGCATGCTGTTGCCAAATCGCCCCTTGCCCGTCCGATTGAAGCAGAGGAAGTCGCGAATACGGTTTTATTCCTTCTGAGTCCTCTAAGCAGCGCGATCACCGGCGAAGTGATTTACGTAGATTGTGGCTATCATGCTATGGGTAATTAAGCCCGGAGGTTTGGGTGGCTACTTCCAGCCCTGATAAGTTGAGCGGGTTAAATCCACCAGGATGGTTCTCTGCAGTCCTGATTGGATGTCTTATCTTCGGAGCGATCGCTTGGGGGGCCCCAGCCTATGTGAACTATATTCTGGGTAGTTTTGTTCTGTCGGCGCTAATTGGATTTTGGGCCGTTCCCCAATTAGCCCGTCTTAAGGCCCGCCAGGTAATTCGAGAAGATGGTCCCCAATCCCACCAAGTGAAGGTAGGGACACCCACAATGGGGGGAGTCTTTATGGTCTTTCCGGCGGTGATTTTTGCTCTGGTAATTACGCCTTGGAATCCAGATTTGGTTGCTGCTGCTGCCCTGTCCATCAGTTATGGCTTGGTTGGACTTTTCGACGACTGGAAGGTGGTAACCACTAAACCGGGTGGCAAAAGGGGCATTTCTGAAAGATTGAAAATGGGACTCTTGGTCCTATTAGCGTTACTTTTTTGTGCCTATTTGGCCTGGAGTGGCAAGCCTACGGTTCTTTTAAGCCCGAATGGCAGTCCCTGGCTAGACTTAGGTCTTGGCTACTGGTTACTAGCCCTCTTTGTCCTGACGGGGACCAGCAACGCCGTCAATTTCACTGATGGGGTGGATGGACTAGCGGCAGGCACAGGAGCCATTGCCTGTGGAACTTTAGGCCTGGTGCTTTCTGGCCCGCTGGCAGCACTCTGTTGTGCCATGGCTGGAGGAGCGCTGGGATTTTTGGTCCATAACCACAACAAAGCCAAAGTGTTCATGGGCGATACGGGCTCTTTGGCCTTGGGCGGACTCTTGGGGGCGGTGGCCCTTTTAAGCGGTGCTTTGATTCCCCTGGCTGTAGTTGGAGGCATCTTTGTGGCAGAAGCGCTGTCGGTCATTATTCAGCGCTACTACTACAAACTGACCAAAGACGCAGAAGGCAAAGGGAAGCGCTTATTTCGCATGGCTCCTTTGCATCATCATTTTGAGTTGGGCGGTTGGGCCGAAACGCAAGTGGTATTTAGATTTTACTTGGTGGCTCTTGGGCTTGGGGGTCTAACCATGTTGCTTAAGGGGCTGTAAGGGTTCCCCGTTTAATTTGCTCTTTTTCCATCGCTTCAAAAAGAGCTTGGAAATTACCTTGTCCAAAACCTTGTTTAAAACCTTCGCGCTGGATAAGTTCTAAAAAAACAGTCGGCTCCTCAAAAATGGGTTCCGTAAAGATTTGGAGCAGGTACTGCTCTCTATCTCCATCTAAAAGAACTTGGTGACTTTTCAGAAGATTTTGCTCCTGTGCAGATAGATGGCTAAGGGCTTCGTAATAACTGTCCGGTATTTTTAAAAATTCGATGCCTTTACTGCGAAAATGCTCGACGGTACTCATAATATTAGGGGTGTGCAGAGAAATATGCTGGACGCCTGGGCCTTGATTGTGGTCTAGGAATTCTTGAATTTGGGACGTACTTCCTATGGGTTCGTTAATAGGAATTTTGATATCGTTCGGCCCCATCATGACTTGACTTTTTAAGGCCGTAAGGTCTGTACTAATTTCAAAATAACTCCCCCTTTTAAACTGCAATACTCGTTCATACCATTCAACCGTTGTTTGAAGTTCTCCTGTCGGGACGTTGAAAACGACATGGTCTATTTCATGCAAGAATTCTTGGCTGGGATCAGCTTCAGGAGAAGGAAGCAGTCCTTCAACAAAACCAAAAGCCACATTTCCTTGGGCCTGAATAGAAGCATAAAGATATTGTTGCTCCTGACACACACGAAGCTGAATGGGCTCAAGGATGAAAGCGTTTCTCTCTGTAAGCTCATCCACCCATGCGCAAATAGAGTGGACATGGAATCCAATCTCTGCAATTCCTGGAGAATGATGCTTTAGATAAGTAGCAATTGAATCTTCAATTGTTCGTGGTTGAGATAACCAGAATTCGATCTTCCCTTGACGTAATTTCCACTGTGTAGGTTCCTGTGAGACAGCTTGAAATCCTAAAGGCTGGAATGACTTTTTGAACCAGTGTTCTATATCATGAACATAAAAGTGAATATATGCAATTCCTACAATGGACGGAGCCATAGATATACTCTGAAAAGATTTAATTTTGCTTTGGAGCCGGAGAAATTCCCAAGTTATCCCATGATTTGGATTTTAACATCATCCTCTAGGTGGAGGTAATCAGTAAAATTTTATACAGGATGCAAATACGCTACGTTTATCTAAAGGTTGGTGCGGACCTAATGCTTAGTCTGAAGTCTTTGTGGGAGTTCTCTCGTCCTCATACCATCATTGGTACGGTACTCAGTCTAGTGGGAGTCTACTTTATTGCCCTTGGCAGTGTAGGAGCTATTAATCTTAGTAACCTTGGGGGATTACTGATTGCACAATTGGCTTGTCTGTGTGGCAATGTCTATATTGTTGGCCTGAACCAAATCTTTGATGTTGACATTGATAAAATTAATAAGCCTTATCTACCTTTAGCCTCTGGCGAATTGTCTCCTTCTCAAGCAAATAGTATCGTTATTATCTTGGGTTCTCTTGCCTTGGTAATTGCTTGGGCAATGAATTTTTATCTGGGGCTAACCGTGTTACTGAGTCTCATCATTGGGACAGCCTATTCATCGCCTCCCATTCGTCTTAAACGGTTTCCCCTATTCGCCTCATTGTGTATTTTCACCGTGCGGGGATTGATTGTTAATTTGGGCTTATTTCTTTACTTTAAGAGCTTACTCGGTGAACCTATAGGCTTTACGGCTGATATCTTATTTATGGCACTCTTTATTACGATATTCACAGTTGTGATTGCCATTTTTAAAGACATTCCAGATATGGAAGGAGATCGTAAGTACAGTATTAAAACCTTCTCTCTTTACCTTGGGAAAAAGTCTGTTTTTCAGCTCTCTCTAGGGATTCTATCCCTGAATTATGTGGCCGTGATCGGTCTGGCGTTACTTTTCCCTAATTTAGGCAACCCTGGTTTGCTGATCATTCCTCACCTTGGCCTCTTGGGATGGCTATGGTTTCGGGCTCGTCAGGTAGATTTGGAAAGTACAGGGGCCATTTATGATTTCTATCAGTTCATTTGGAAGTTATTCTATGCAGAGTATCTAGTGCTTCCACTTGCTTTTCTACTGGGCTAAACTTTAATTCCGGTGAGCACCCCATAGCGCACAATTCCTCTACGGTAGCCCTGACGCATCAGACGCATCGCCAAGGCTCCTTGGACCACGAGCCAGCCGCTCTGGAAAATACGCCCAAGGATAGCCGGTTTCAAAGAAGAATCAATCACCAAATCCCAGAATTTTTCGACTTCCCGTGACCAATCTAAACTTCGTACTTGTTGAAAACCGACGCCTCCCATGAGTTGATCATAGGCTTCGATAGAAAGGACGTAGGGTAAATGATACATTCGATAAATTTCTGCAAGAATTTTTTCTTCACGAGCGGTGAGCGCTCCATCCTTGCAGCACCAAGTGGCAAAGAGTAAGGTCCCCCCTGGTTTAAGCAGACGGTAACATTCCTCTAGAAACTGCTTTTTATCGGCCATATGCTCGCCACTTTCCAAAGACCAAATCAGATCGAAGGAATGAGTGGCAAAAGGTGTTTCTAAAGCATTGGCGACCTGGAAATTTACCTGTTGTTCTAATCCTAAACTTTTAGCTCGCTCCCCCGCTCGTTTGGCTTGGACAGGACTAAGGGTAATACCCGTAACGTCAAATCCGTAGCGCTGGGCGAGATAGGTGCTACTTCCTCCGATACCACAGCCCATGTCTAAAACGCGACTGCCAGGGCTCAACTCTGGTGCTAAACGGATCAGTTCTTCAATCAGGTCTAATTGAGCTTGCTTGGGAGACTTCGCGTCCTTCGGGCCATGCCAATACCCATGGTGCATATGCTCTCCCCACACCGCTTCCCAGAGTCCAGAAGACTGGTCATAAAACTGGGCAATCTGTTGGTGGAGTTTTTTTTGTGTTTGCATAGGCTCGTAACGCTATGAAGTGCCTTTTCGTATAGCCCAGTAATCCGCTTCGGTGCGGCCCAGCATAATGGGCTTGCCTGCTGTAACATCCTGAACCCAGAAAGCTTCGGTGCCTGTCATCCCGGCTGTTAGTAATAGGATAGCCGCTCCAGGTGTAGCTTTAAGGTTGAACTGATTATCGCTGACGGAACCTTGTGCGAGTGCTTTTTCTTTAGCGAAGCTCTCTAACTTCTCTAATTGGGCTCCAGCTGGTTTCTTTTCCCGATTGAGGCGACCGACCGTGTCCTTTAAGGTGACGAGTTGTTTTCTATTCTCTTCGTTATTCTCTAGTAAGTAAGCGGTGCCCTCAAGGCCAGAGAATCCTTCAACACTGATAGTTCCGCTATAGGTTTTGTCTTTCGCTTTTTCTTCAGGCTTCTTGGGTGTGGTAGCCGAAAGGGCTGTGGTCGCCGGCGGCTGTTCGACAGGCTTTGTTAGTTGGGGTGCTGCTGGCTTTGTTGCGGTGGGTTTCGCAAGGGCAGGAGTTGCTTTATTACTGGCTTCATAGAGATCTAAAGCTTCTTGTCGGCTTAAATTGCCAGAGCGTACCTGCCTTTCCAACCAAGAGGGGAGGGGTTGTGTTGAAGAAGGGAGTGACTTCCCAAAGGGAGGCAGGGGTTTCATAGCAGGAGGCAAAGGTTGAGCCCAGGTTGGAGCCATTAAAACCAGGACGAACCCAAACGCTAATAATTTCTTCATGGCACGCTTTCCCCCATAAACAAAATCAACCAACATTCTCATTCAAAGCAAAAGGCGCCTGGGCGCCTTTGTTAGAATTCCCTCTTTTGAGGGAGCTTAGAACACCTGTTCAATTTCTGCGACTTCAGGAATCACTTCGCGAAGTTTGCGTTCAATGCCCAGTTTCAAGGTGTAGGTAGAGCTAGGACAAGAACCACAGGCTCCGTTCAGACGAAGTTTAACGATAGGGCCCTCGATTTCCACCAATTCAACATTGCCCCCATCTGCCATTAAATAGGGACGCAGTTCATCAAGGACAGTTTCGACGTTTTCTGGCGTGAGGGTCAGGGTGCTCATAGATTTTCCACGTGCAGGACTTTATAGTTCAGTGTATTCTACTTGTTCCTCAATCAAACTTAACGGGTTCCCAAACAGGGGGATAAGCCGTGTCATACTTACCTCTATGGCCATGGATAACAACTCTTTCCTCTTAGAATTGGGTACCGAAGAGCTGCCAGCCCAATTTGTCCCCAATGCTCTTGACCAGTGGCGTGTGTTGGTCCCCAAAGCTTTGGCTGAAAATTTTTTGTCCTATACCTCCCTTGAATTTCTGGGAACCCCCCGCCGTTTGGCGCTACTTATTCATGGTTTGGCACCGAGGCAACCTAACCGTGAAGAGGAAGTAAAAGGCCCTCCCGTCGATAAAGCGTTTGACCGTGCAGGCAAGCCCACCCAAGCAGCTGTAGGTTTTGCTCGGACCCGAGGCATCGCTCCCGAAGATTTATACATCCAAGAAACCCCTAAGGGGCCGTTTGTCCATGCGTTGATCAAGACCCCTGGTCGGCCTGCCTCCGCCGTCTTGCAGGAATTGGTTCCTGCTTGGATCACCGGGCTGGAAGGCAAGCGTTTGATGCGTTGGGCTGACGGAGACCTCAAATTTTCGCGCCCGATCCGTTGGCTGGTTGTGCTTTTGAATGATCAGGTTTTACCAATTGCCTTAGAAGGACTGATGAGTGGACGGGTCTCCTCTGGTCATCGGATTTTAGCCCCACAAAGCCTGGAAATTCCTTCTGCGCAAGACTATAAAGAATTAATGAGGCAGGCCTTTGTGCACGTAGATCCTGTGGAAAGGCAGGAAAGGATTCGTACGCTGGTGCTGCAAGAAGCAGAGAAGCTTGGGGGGACCGCTCTGATTACTCCTGAGCTCTTAGAAGAAGTTACCTATTTGGTGGAATGGCCGAGCGCCGTGGTGGGCACGTTTGATCCAGAGTTTTTAGAACTGCCGGCCCCGGTGATTGTCCAAGAAATGAGCAGTCATCAACGTTATTTCCCCGTGTTTGCCGAGCCTTTGTTTGACCAAGCAGAGCAAGGGATGCTCCTTCCGAAGTTCATCGCTATCTCCAATGGGGATTCCCGCTATGCGGCCCTGATTGCCCAAGGAAACCAAAGAGTTCTAAGAGCCCGCCTTTCGGATGGCCGCTTCTTCTATCAAGAAGACCGCAAACAGCCATTGGAAGCCCTCCTGCCCAAGTTGGACGCCGTTACCTATCAAGAAGCGCTTGGATCCCTAGGCGACCGCGTCCGCCGTCTTGAGCAATTAACCCGTTTAGTCTTAGCCCAAGAAAAATCTCTACCCGAAGCCCCCTATGTGCGAACGGCCCAACTAGCTAAGGCCGACCTGGTCAGTCAAATGGTTTATGAGTTCCCCGAACTGCAAGGCATTATTGGCTCCTACTATGCCGAAGCCGATGGGGAAGATCGGCTGGTCGCTCAGGGAATTCGGGACCACTACAAGCCCTTGAATGCAGAAGACCACCCTGGTTTTTCCCTGACTGGAAAAATTGTCGGGATTGCAGACCGTTTGGAACTTTTGGTTGGAATTTTTGGTTTGGGGCTCGTGCCAACGGGTTCATCCGATCCCTTTGCCCTGCGGCGAGCCTGCCAGGGACTCCTGCAAATCGCTTGGGAATTGCCGTTCAAGCTTAACCTGCTGGTCTTACTACAAGAATCAATTCAGCTATTCCAAGCACAGAATCTCCTCAAAGTTCCTACCGAGGAACTGTTAGACCAATTATTAGATTTTGGCCTGGCCCGTGCCCATGCGCTCCTTAAAGATGCCCAAGGCGTGGATTATGATCTCTTGGACGCAGTGCTTGGTAAAAATGACCGGGGCTATGGCATTACAGCCTTAACGGATGTGCAGGATCTGCAGACCCGTGCTCTTCTTCTGCAAAAACTGCGTCAAGATGGAACGCTTGGTCGTATTTATGAGACTGTTAATCGGGTGGCTCGTCTTGCGCAACAGGGAGATTTGCCGTTAGACCAATGGGCTGTTGAAAAGGTGGTTGACCCTGGACTGTTCGAATTACCCGCAGAAGAACATTTATTTAGAGAGACCAAAGCGATTACAGCAGCAGCCATTGAAGCGAAAAACCAGGGAGCCTATAGGGTCCTGGTCCAAGCCCTAGAAAGCGCCGTTCCCACCGTAACGGAGTTTTTTGATACGGTGTTGGTCATGGCTCCGGACGAAACCTTGAAGCGCAACCGTCTTAATCTTTTAGGGGTATTGCGTAATAACTATCGGGTTTTAGCAGACTTTAGTGCTTTAGTCATAGCAGGAGAATAGTGTTGGACGTCCAGTTTCAAGAGTGTAATTGGTCTGATTTTTATATTTATTTGGAACTTGAAGAAGTCCCAGGTGAAGCCCAAAAGCAGTACCTCGAACAAGTATTTGATGCTTGGTATACCCTAGGCCTCCTGGGGGGATATAATGCCACGGCGTTTCAAATTCAGGATTCTAACGTAGAAGATATCAGCTACCTAGAATATAAAAGTGATCAAGAACAGCTACCTTCTCTGATGCACAACATGGGTTCCTTTGAATATGAGGGGAATTGGGTCCGTTGCTGGTTTGATTTGGGGACTACAGATGCAGTTGCTCTAGATATTATTCTCAATGCACTGGCTACTTTGAGTGTGGAATATGTGCCGATTGAGAAGGTTGTTTTAAGTAGTGTGGCGGTAGAAGCATGGCCTACTAACGAATCGGAGAGCCAGGGAGAACCCCGTTGGAATTAGATAGAATTGCTTGAGCTAGCGAAATGTTGCCTACAATGCATGAAAACCTCAGACCAACTATCTAGATAAATCTATGACGCTTAAAATCCTGCAAAGCATTTTTGTTCTTTTTAGCGGTCGTCGCCCAGACTATAGTACGCCTGCGGATAATCCCAAAAACCAAGCCGCAACCCAAGCGGCACGCGAACGGAACCGTTTAGCCAACGAGCGGAGTCTAAAAATGCAGGCAGAGGAAGCTAAGAAAAAAGCAGCAAGTCTTCCTCCGGCAGCTTCATAAGTTCTAGCAACCGCGTAAACTCCTATCTGATTGACACCTCCCTATGCAGACTCCCCACGATGATGAAACCCGTTCGGTCCGGCTAGCTCGGATGCATAAGCGGGAACAACTTCAACAAGCAGGCATTGACCCCTATCCCTATCGCTTTGAGCGCACCGCCGAAGCCCAGATGCTCCAGGAAAAATTCCAGGCTCTTCCCGCAGGAGAAGAGGCCCCTGGTTTTACGTGTACGGTGGCAGGTCGCATTATGGCCCGCAGGGTCTTTGGCAAACTGGCGTTTCTAGATATTCAAGATGCCACGGGCCGGATTCAACTGTATTGCGAGAAACAACGGATTACGGAGGCCATGTCCCCTGAAGCGTTTGACCATTTGAAGAACCTTACCGATATTGGAGACATCCTAGGGGCGACGGGGACGATCAAGCGCACAGAGAAAGGCGAATTGTCGGTCTACATCCATCGTTTTGAAATCTTGAACAAAACGCTTTTACCGCTGCCGGATAAATGGCATGGTCTCACGGATGTGGAAAAGCGTTATCGGCAGCGCTATGTAGACCTGATCGTGAATCCCCAGGTTCGTCAGACCTTTGAACGAAGGGCTAAAATCGTTCGGGCGATGCGCAACTATCTGGATGACCGGGGATTTCTGGAAATCGATACGCCTGTCTTGCAGCCAGAAGCAGGGGGAGCCGATGCCAAGCCTTTTGTCACTCACCATAACGCCCTCGGCATGGATCTTTACCTGCGCATTGCTACCGAGCTACACCTCAAGCGTTTAGTCGTAGGCGGCTTTGAAAAAGTCTATGAATTGGGCCGTATTTTCCGCAATGAAGGCATTTCTACCCGTCATAACCCAGAATTTACGGCAATAGAGGTTTATCAAGCCTATGCCGACTATTTCGACATGATGGACCTTACGGAGAATATTCTTCGGGCTTGTGCTCAAGAAGTCTTGGGCACAACGAGTTTTGTCTATCAAGAAACCGAAATTGATTTTGGACAACCTTTCCGTCGCGTGACCATGCGCAACCTGATTCGGGAAGAGACTGGGGTTGATTGTCTTTCCTTTACAGATTTGACCAAAGCGAAAAGAGCGGCCCAAGCCCTTGGCGTCAAAGAATCGGACCTCGCCAAGGTGAGTTCTGTAGGGGGCGTAATGAATTTGGTTTTTGAGGAGTGTTGTGAAGCCAAGCTGATCCAGCCTACGTTTGTCATGGATTATCCGGTAGAAATCTCGCCTCTAGCTAAATCTCATCGTAGTCAACCAGGATTGGTAGAACGGTTTGAACTATTTATTTATGGGCGTGAACATGCCAATGCCTTCAGCGAGTTGAATGACCCCATAGACCAGCGTGCTCGTTTGGAGCAGCAAATAAACCGGAAGGCTGCCGGAGATGACGAAGCCACCGGTATTGATGAAGACTTCATTACAGCGCTAGAGTATGGCTTACCGCCCACCGGGGGCTTGGGTATTGGCATTGATCGAGTCGTGATGCTGCTCACCGATGCGGCTAGCATTCGAGAGGTTATTGCTTTTCCAACCTTACGGACTTTGGGGCCTGAATAAGTTTGTAGATAGGAGTGAACCACTATGGAAAGAGTAGAAGGAAAAACAGAAGAAAAGCCTTCCCTTCGCGGAGAAATCCTGAAAGGCTGGTACTGGGTTGTGTTTGTCTGGGGTATGTTGAGACGGATTGGAGGACCTGTCGCCATCCTCCGTACGTTTTGGACTATCCTTTCCATGATGGTTAAACGTACGCTGGCCCAATGGGGGATTGGGAGGCAGGGCTAATCAAACCTGGATTTTGACGGGCAAAAAAAATACTTGCATAAGGTTCTTCTTCTAAGAGAAACTCCAAGAGAGCAACATTTCTGCCTACTTATGTTCTACGATTCTGCTGAATTTGCTTTCACGGGAGCTCTAGAAGCCAACTGGTTGGCTATTAAACAAGAATTGAACCAACTGCGAGAGGGAGACTTTATGGCTTGGCCAGAAAAGTATCTCTATGGCAAAGGCTGGGATATTTTTGGTCTCTATGCCTTTGGTTTGAAAATAGGTCACAACTGTTCGCTTTGCCCAGAAACTACACGATTGGTAGAAACCATCCCCAACTTGACTTCGGCAGGTTTCTCCTCATTGGCTGCCGGAACGCACATCGCTCCCCATACAGGCTATCCAGATGGCCTTTTACGCTGCCACTTAGGTTTGGTTGTGCCCGAAGGCTGTGGTATTCGGGTGGCTGATGAAACGAGAACTTGGACAGAAGGTCAGTGTTTGGTTTTTGATGATACGGCCGAACATGAAGCCTGGAATCGAGGTGCTAGCACGCGCGTGGTCCTTTTATTAGATTTCAAGGCTCCTGCCGGTTATCTCAATACGCCAAGTTCTTCTCCTCCTGAGGAGAAAAAGAGCTGGTTGGCAGGATTGTTGAAGAGAGGTCAAAAAACCTAATTTAGAGCATTCCGGCTGCTTATTCGGGACTCTTCTCTGCATCTCCCAGGCGGAAGCGCACTGAGTCTCCGTGAGAAGGTAGACCTTCTGCCCAAGTTAATTCATCAATCGCCCCTGCTACCTCTGCTAAGGCCTCAGGACTGTAGTGAATCAAGCTGGTAGACTTTAGGAAGGTCTCTACGCTCAAAGCTGAACTATAACGGGCGGCACCGGATGTCGGCAAGGTGTGATTGGGTCCGGCCAGGTAGTCCCCTACTGCTTCTGGGGTGTGGTGGCCAAGAAACACTGCTCCCGCGTGACGAATTTTAGGGAGCAAAGCCCACGGGTCTTCTATTTCTAGTTCTAAATGTTCTGGGGCAAAAAGGTTAGAGAGCTCAGCGGCTTCCTCTAAGTCAGGGGTAATCACTATCAAACCATAATTGGCAATAGATTTCTCTGTGAGTGTTCTGCGCTCATGAGTTTTGAGCAGTTTTTCTACTTCTTGTACGACTTGATGGGCCAAGGTTTCACTCGTCGTCAACAGGATGGCAGAAGCTAAAGGGTCATGCTCTGCTTGGGCGAGTAAATCGGTAGCGACCCACAAGGGATTGGCCGTATGGTCGGCAATCACCAAGACTTCTGAAGGCCCAGCCAAAGAGTCAATGCCTACTTCTCCATAGACCAGCTTCTTCGCCAAGGTTACATAAATATTTCCTGGTCCCGTGATCACGTCTACTTTGGGTATAGTTTGGGTTCCATAGGCCAGCGCTCCGACTGCCTGGGCCCCTCCGACGCGATAAATTTCTTTGATACCTGCTTCCTGGGCAGCGACCAGAACGGCGGGGTTGATACTTTCGTTCCTCAGGGTAGAGATCGGGCTGGGAGGTGTCACCATGACAATACGAGGAACCCCTGCCACTTTTGCGGGTACTGCATTCATCAGTACGGTGCTTGGATAGCTGGCTCTCCCCCCAGGGATATAGAGGCCCGCTACATCTACAGGGGTGATTTTTTTGCCTAGGACAATCCCATGGGGTCCATGGGTTACCCAGGATTTGGGGACCCGCTCTCGATGGAACGCTTCAATTCTTTGGTGCGCTAGCCGAATGGCTTTCAGGAGATTTGCCGAAATCATTTTGTAAGCCCGTGCCATTTCTTCTTTAGAAATTGCCAGTCCTACCTCTTGCAGATCTACTTGATCAAACTCGAGGGTATAACGGACCAGAGCTTCATCCCCTGAACGTCTTACATTCAGAAGGATTTCTCGGACTGTAGATTCTTTATGAATCACTTGGTCCGAATGAGTCCGGGCGGCAAGACGCCGCAACTCTTGTTCTGCTTCTGCTCGCTGGGTAACAATCCTGAGCATAAGACCACACTATCCTATGACATCTAGTATGACCCAAATTCCTAAAACCCGTACAGGATAAAAGGTAGCGCTTTATTGTAGGAAATGTTGGACATCCATTGTATTGGACTATGGGGCTGCCTGATGAACGCTCTAAAACTTTCCCATCGCTGGGATGTTACTCCGCAAGAGGCGCGTCTGATCCAGAAGAGTCTGGTGAGCGCCAGGGTTTTGACGGATGATTTTGGCCCCGTTCGGTTTATTGCAGGGGTGGATGTGAGCTGTGAATCATTCAGGACATTCAGGCCCAATATCGAGCAAAGCCACACCCTTTTTGCAACGGTAGTTGTCCTTGAATATCCCACGCTCCAGGTGGTCCATCATCATTCTGTGGCGGTAGAAACGACTTTTCCCTACGTTCCAGGGCTGTTATCGTTTCGAGAAGTGCCGCCCCTCCTCAAGGCTTTTGCGGCGCTGCCCCTAAAACCCGATTTGGTGATTTGTGATGGACACGGTATCAGTCATCCTATGGGATTAGGCCTGGCCACCCACTTAGGATTGGCTTTGGACTTGCCTACGATTGGATGTGCGAAAAGTCTGCTTGTAGGCGCTCCTAGCCATGCTTTAGGAGAGGAAAAAGGAGCTATGGTAGACCTCCTATTTCATGGAGCGGTAGTGGGTAAAGTGGTGCGTACCCGAACAGCGGTCAAACCTGTTTATGTGTCCACAGGGCATCGTGTCGGGCTAGAGAGTGCTGTGCAATGGGTCATGAACAGCCTGAGTCGCTATCGCCTCCCTGAACCTACTCGCCAGGCTCACTATTATGCCAATCAGGCTCGTGTACATAAATCCAAGTAAGTGGGTAAACCATAATAAAGAAATAAAGACAGTATCACCTAATCCAGAGTCCTCTGCAGGCAGGTATTTCTGACAAACCTGTGTTGTTTTTAATTTGTCCCACCCACTTGGAGTTTAGACTAATTCCATAAATAGTGTTTTTCTTTAAGATTTAATCCTGATGAAATACTACAGGTAACGTAATTTTAAATTTAGTCTAGACTCCATTAGAAAGCTAATCTAGAACGCATAGAAGTAATTCATAGATCGCTCCACATTGTTTTGGCCAAAGATTCTTCTGACGCTAGCGCAAAAACATGAAATGGTAGTGCCAAATTGGCAGATTTTTCTTGCATGAATCATATCCGAAATTCTTAGGTATTATGTCCGAAAATATAAAAAAAACAATGGGACTGGTTGTGGAAATATTTTTGATTGCAAAGGATGAGAAAATGTGGTGATAATTTTGTGTTTCGTGATACCGAAAGATCGTTCAATAATCTCTAAAGATTGCTAAAGATTGATTAATGTCAAGATGCAATGAAAACTCTATTCTGGGTTTATTGCTATGGCTCAAAAGCTTTTGTAGAGAGGATTCTGCGAGAAATTTATACCGGGATTTAAATGTTGCTAAATGCTAAGTATGAAGAAAATATGAAAATAATAATGATGATGGCGGCTGCCGAGCAGATATATAATGCAAGTGAATAAAAGATCAAGGCTTAATTCTTCCGCATTGTGAGATTCTTCCTAGTTAGTACTAACGTAGTTGCCCCTTCTAGAGCGATTAGAGTAGGTATTGAAATTGAGTTATAGAGAAGATGTATCAAAAGTCTGTTGTAACTACCTGATTTGCGATGTAAGATGCAACTGCATCAAGGATCAATCCTTTATTCTTCTCCTTTGTTAAGAAACCTCCAGACTAAAGAGGAGGTTTTCAGCCAACTCGGATCTCGCCAAACTCCTGGCCCATAGATTCTTCTTTAGGAGTATTCCATGGAGAATAGTTTATCTACTTCTCAGACCACGCATCCTGAACTCGCTCAGAATTGGCCTTCAAAACTACTCCAATCTGCTACCTGGGCAGAACAAATTCCCCCTCAGGTTTTACAAGAGCTATCCCAATATCCACAGATTAAAGAGTATGCCCTAGGTGAAGTTATCGCTGAAGCTGGTACGCATGAAGATAAACAAGACCTCCAACTGTTCATCATCATCAGTGGTCGGGCACGACTCATCGCTACTCAAGCAAACGGGACCAAAGTAAATGTGACTTTGCTCCAGTCAGCAGACTTATTCGTTGTTCCTGAGGTCACAGAGTTTGCCCATCAGGTCATTGCAGCTGAACCTGTTCGTGTCTGCTGGCTACCTACACATAAGATCTCGCTTTGGCAGACCCGTTATCCCAAGGTGCAAGAGCTCATCGCTCAACAATTAGCCTATCAGCAAAAACTCCTCTTTCTTCGCTTAAGAGCAGGATTAGATACCCTGCCGAGTCCTCAGTTTAGAAAAGTGGCGGAAGAAACCACGTTAGAGAATATTCCTGCCAATACTCGCTTTAGCAGTCTGAAGCCAGGGATTTACTGGCTCAAAGAAGGGGCCGTGCAACCGAGTCTGGATGCTGCGGGGGAATTGGTGTCGGTGGGGAGTCGCTGGGAGCCCAATCAAAGTGATTGGCTGGCGGTGAGAGATGCCCAAGTTTACTATCTGCCTTCGGAGCATTGGGAATCCGCTCTTTCTTTTACTACCGTCAAGCCACTAACCTCCCTAGTTGTGACTGAGCGTCGTCAGCAAGCGCCTCCAGACAAACAAAAGGCACCCATTGCTTTTCCCCGCCTTAACCTCTTCCGTAAATTCCGGTGGCGCTATCCCTTTGCAGAGCAGCAAAGTGCGGCTGATTGCGGTGCAACCTGTTTGCGCATGATTGGTCTTTTCTGGGGTAAACGTCTAGATATAAACCAGCTGCGAGAACAGATTGGGGTGGGACGTAGTGGTGCTTCTTTACGGGCCATGGCTACGGCGGCAGAAGCGCTTGGCTTTCAGAGCCGTCCCGTGCGGGCCAGTTTTGACCGGATGGTGACGCAACCTCACCCTTGGATTGCTCATTGGCAGGGCGATCATTATGTGGTGGTTTATAAGGCCACCCCTCGACGGGTGGTCATAGCAGACCCTGCTCTCGGCATACGTCGCCTTAAATTAGCTGAATTCCAGAAAAATTGGACAGGCTTTGCGCTGCTTTTAGAACCCACGCCCCGTTTGCAGGAAACCCCGGAAAGCAAAAGTTCCCTGTGGCGTTTTCTAGGGTTGTTGTGGCCCTATCGAAGCATCATTGGCCAGATTTTGCTGATGACTTTTCTACTACAGCTCCTCGGTCTAATTACTCCTTTATTTACGCAGATCATCCTGGACAAGGTGGTTGTCCAAAAAAGTCAGGTGGCTTTGAATGTCTTCTCCATCGGCATTCTGCTGTTTGGTGTGGGGCAGGTCAGTCTTTCTGCTTTCCGCCAATACCTATTGGACTATTTCTCCAATCGACTTGATTTAACCATGATCAGTGGTTTTATCAACCATGCCTTGACGCTGCCCTTGGGCTTCTTTGAAATGCGGCATGTGGGAGACCTAATCACACGGGTCCAGGAAAATCGCAAGATCCAAACCTTTCTCACCCGCCAGGCACTCTCCGTCTGGCTGGATACCCTCATGGTGTTTGTCTACCTGGGGTTGATGTTTTACTACAATGCGCAGCTCACGCTGCTGGTGCTCGCTTTGATTCCGCCCTTCGTCCTGCTGACCGTGGGCTCTACTCCCTTTTTGCGCCGCGTTTCGCGGGAAATCTTCAACCGGGAAGTAGCAGCTACCTCAACGCTGGTAGAAACTTTCTCAGGTATCGCCACTGTAAAAGCAGCGGCTGCCGAGCGCGATCTTCGTTGGTTGTGGGAGGACCGCTTCACGGCTACCCTCAATGCTATTTTTCAGGGGCAAAAGCTGGCCAATGGCGTGAGCTCTGTCGGCAGTCTATTCAACATCCTGGGTAGTACGGCCTTACTTTGGTTTGGTGCTAACCTCGTTATTCAGGAACAACTCACCATTGGACAGTTTGTGGCCTTCAATATGTTGGTGGGCAACGTCATTGGGCCTATTTTGAGATTTGTGGGGTTATGGGATGAGTTCCAAGAAGTGGTGGTATCCGTAGAGCGCTTAAATGATGTTTTTGAAGCACAACCGGAAACCCCCAGACCGGAACAAGGCATTCAGTTACCGCTCCTCCAAGGTCATCTCTGCTTTGAGAATGTCACGTTCCGCTACAACAAAGATGCGGAGACGAATACGCTGCAGAATTTAAGTTTTGAAATCCAACCAGGACAGGTGGTTGCGATTGTGGGGCGTTCTGGTTCTGGCAAGAGTACCTTGGCCAAATTGATTCAGGGATTATACAAACCGGACCAAGGGCGAATTTTGCTGGATGGCTACGACCTTGGACATGTCTCTCCTGTATCTTTGCGCCGCCAGATTGGGGTTGTGCCTCAGGAATGCTTCCTGTTCTCCGGCACTATCCGCGAAAACATTGCCTTATTTCAGCCTCAGTACAGTCTGGAACAAG
>JBAUTB010000246.1:0-6831 GCA_049582005.1 Gloeobacterales cyanobacterium
GTGAGTCGAGAGGTGGTAGTTCCCGGTACTCAAGCGCTGGCAGCCATCATCAAACGGTATGGCGTTGATATTCTTGATTCCCATGGCGGCCTTAACCGTAAAAAGCTGGGACGAATTGTGTTTCAAGATGCGGAAGAACGCCACTGGCTGGAACAGTTGATCCATCCTCTGGTGCGCACACGCATGAGCGAGTGGCGGGATGCGGATGAGCAGATAAAGGTGCTGTCGATCCCCCTCCTTTTTGAAAGCGGGATGACGGATCTGGTTGATCTTGTCTGGGTGGTATCTTGTACACCCGCTATTCAACAAGTACGGTTGCAACAAAGGGATCAACTGACCGCCGAAGAAGCCCAAGCCCGAATTCAAGCACAAATGCCCCTTGACCAAAAAGTCGCTTGGGCGGACTGGGTTTTTGAGAATGATCATTCTCCAGAACAGTTGGCTTATCAGTTAGACCAAGCCTTAGCAAGTCTTCCGTTAGAACTCTGTTAGAACAAGGTGGCTAGTGGGATAAGATAAAGTTAGCGCTCCTAAATCAGCGCTTATGAAGGGCGTATGTATTGCGTCTCTAAAGGGAGGACAGAATGCTGCATCGTAAGATTGACCAACTCTCCCGAGAAGGTACCGAGGTTTGGATTTATCTTCGTGACCAGGGAGTCTGGTTGGAGCGAGCGAGAATTCTAGACCTGCAAGGGGACCTCGTCACTGTCCGTTATGAACTTGAAGATGAAGATGAAATCTGTTCCTGGGAAGAGATGATACGCCTAGAAAGTATTGGGACTATCAAGCGCCGTCTATCTTCTGTTCCTACGGGTGCGATGAGCTTGGCTGACTTGAATGTGTCTGAAGATTGTCCCGAAGCCGAACGAATAGACGGAAAAAAGACTGAGTAATAAGTAGAAAAGCCCCTCCATGAGGGGCTTTTCTGTACATTTAGCTTTTAATCTTTCTTCTTCATCTGCTCAGCAACTTCTGCGGCAAAGTCTACCTCTTTCTTCTCTAAGCCTTCGCCTAGGACGAAACGCGCAAAGCGGCGGACTTTGATGTTCTCTCCGATAGTGAGCATCTTCTGTTTGATCAGCTCATCTACGGTGATGTTGGGGTCTTTAATAAACGGCTGATCTAGCAAAGCCCGCTCTTTCAGGAGTTTATCAATCCGTCCGAGAACAATCTTTTCGCGAATCGCTTCTGGCTTGCTTGCCAAGTCTTCACGACCCATTTCAATCGACTTTTCCCGCTCCTTGATTTCAGCAGGTACTTCGTCCACCGAAACATATTCCACGGTAGGAGAAGCAGCAATTTGCATGGCAATGTCACGAGTGAGCTGACGGAATTCATCCCCACGGGCTACGAAATCTGTTTGACAGTTTACTTCCACCAAAACGCCAATCCGGTCCCCGGTGTGAATGTAGGAGGCGACTAAGCCTTCTGTAGCCGCTCGGCTAGCCAGTTTTTCGCCTTTGGAAAGTCCTTTCTTGCGTAGGACTTCCTCTGCTTTATCCAAATCGCCGCCTGCTTCAACCAGGGCTTTTTTGCATTCCATCATTCCGACTCCGGTTTTTTCCCGGAGTTCCTTTACCAATGCAGGTGAAATTTCGGCCATGATTATGCTTCCTCAGAGGGTTCACTTGCAAGGACTTCCGATTCTTCTTCGTCCTCTGCTTCTACTTCTACTTCTGCTTCTACTTCATCGTCACCGACGGCAAAAGCCATTTCATTCTCGTCTTCAGTCGCTTGGGCACTGCCACCACGGCCTTCAATGATCGCATCGGTCAGCCGTCCGACGATCAGACGAATAGACCGAATCGCATCATCATTGGCCGGGATCCCGACATCTACCATGTCAGGATCACAGTTGGTATCCAACAAGGCAATCACTTCGATACCTAAACGACGAGCTTCTAGGACGGCATTGTTTTCCCGGCGCTGGTCTACGACAAAGAGAATATCCGGTAAGCGGCGCATTTTCTTAATCCCGCCCAAATATTTCTGAAGACGCTCCATCTCGCGGCGGAGAGAAGAGGCTTCTTTTTTCGGGAGGCGCTCCAACATACCACTCTCAGACATGCCTTCCAAGTCTTTGAGGCGGTCAACACGGGTTTTGATCGTGGCCCAATTGGTCAACATGCCCCCTAACCAGCGTTGGTTGACCCAGTACATGCCACAACGGGCTGCTTCTTGGGAAATAACCGAAGCGGCTTGGCGCTTGGTGCCTACGAAAAGAACTTTTTTGCCCTTGCTGGAAGCTTGCTGCAAGTAACCATAGGCTTGTTCTAGATACTGGGCGGTCAGGGTTAAGTCGATGACATGAATCCCATTGCGCTCGGTGAAGATATAGGGCCGCATTTTAGGATTCCAGCGGCGGGTCTGGTGTCCAAAGTGAACCCCAGCCTCTAGCATTTGCGAGAGGGTTAAAACACTCATTTGTTCTCCTTCGGGTTAAACGTCCCTCCAGAAACCCAAAAGCACCCGAATGCTCTGGAGGTGTGAAATATCAGCTTTTCTAACTTAACACGAGCCGAGGACTGTATTGATCACGGCGAGGCCTATCAATAGACTTCTTTTTTACAAGGTTTAATACTGCGATCAATGAAGGAAACATAAATATTTATTATGAGAGCTACAGCCCATTCCTGAAGGAGTTTCAAGGCTATTTGAAAGACTATTGGCATAATAAATTTACACTTCCTGGTCCTCAGACATCATCGGGATTGATGCCCTGTGCCCGTAAAAGTTGAGCCAAGCGCTTTGCCCATTGACAATCCCCTAACAGTTTCATGCCTGCAGTTTCAGTGTAAATGCTAAACTACGGCTAACCGCATTCCAAGGCTGTTCTAGTTCTATGACTGCCCTGACGCTTAATTTAGACTCGATTGCACATCTGACCCACGACCAGTTTCGTGAACTGTGTCGAGAAAATCGTGACATTAGACTCGAACTGACGGCTAAGGGAGAACTCATTGTTATGCCGCCGACTGGATGGGAATCGGGGAATCGTAATGCGAACCTCACCGCCGAGCTGATTTTCTGGAACCGTCAAGACAAGCTTGGGAAGGTTTTTGATTCCTCTACAGGCTTTATCCTACCCAGTGGGGCTATTCGCTCTCCTGATGCTGCTTGGGTATCAACAGAAAGGCTCACTGCCCTTAACCCAGATCCTGAAAGTTTCTTGCCCCTCGCGCCTGACTTTGTAATTGAACTGCGTTCGGCAAGCGACCGCCTAAAGACGCTGCAGGACAAAATGCAGGAATACATCGACAATGGCGTTCGCTTAGGCTGGCTCCTGAATCCTAAAGACCGAACCGTTGAAATATATCGGATGGGTAAAGACATTGAAGTTCTGCAATCCCCTACTGAGGTTTCTGGTGAAAATGTGTTGCCTGGGTTTGTGCTGAGTCTAGAGGGGATTTTCGGAGCGTGACCGAAAAGGAAGTATTCGACAATGCTTGGGAATGCGCAAGAGTCGCACTTTACAACCTATGCTACGAGTCGGCGGATGAAGAGTCTTTGTCTGACGATGAGATGAAGGCGCTGACTCACCGATTATGGGATATTGCTAGATGGTTTGACTCCCAGAAGGAAAAGTGCTGGCAAGAAGATGGATTGAACCAGGGAGGGTAATACCCTTTGAGAAATTTGGGTTGCGTATCAGAATCCTCACAGACTTCAAACAGTTTGTAGCGTTTTGGGCTGGGGCATTTCTTTACCCTCTTCTTGATACCAAATGAATAGAGACTCAATGAGTTCCTGCCCCTTTTTAGTTTGTAAAGGGATTGAGAATGCGGATTTTGCCTTCAAGCTGCTGATTATGCTGCATATCCTCAGAATATAGGATGGCACAATCACTCATGAGGGCGGTAGCAATGATGAGACTATCCCAATAGGTATAGCCGTAGCGGTCGCTAATTTCCATGGCCTTTAAAACTTTGAGGCTATCAATCTCATAGATTTGAAAAGTATTGACCAACATTTTGATAATGCTGGTTGTCTCGGTCTTGGTGAATAGCCTTTTGCGGGTGAGTACGTTGTAAAGTTCTCCTAGAATTTGCGTACTTAGTATGAGCGATTGCCGATTTTCAGTAATCAGATTGCTAACCATTGTGGTCTTCTCTGGGGGGTCTTTTGTATAGAAATAGACCCATAGGTTTGTGTCTAAGAGAACCTTAGCGCTCATAGAGTTCGTCGCGGTTAAATTTGTAGTTAGCTGGAAGTTTGGCAGAGTATTGTTTAGCGTGGTCGATGAACGCGGCAAATTTTTGCTCGGCTGTATAGTCCTCAGATTGCTCTGTTTCGGTGGCCTCTTGAACAATGACTTTAAGACGTTTCCCTTCCATTTCTGGGCTAAGTTTTTCGCTCAATACTAGGTTGCCGTTGATGCAGGTGGCTTGAAGAATTTGGGTCATCGTTTTGTTTCTGAGTTGGATTCACCTGTCCCTATTCTATTTCAAGCGCTTTGAGAAATGGGGAGTTCATATCAGAATCCCTAAGACTCATTGGAGGCTGTTTCATGGTTCAAGAAAAAGAACATCCTGATTTTCCGGAAGAGAAACAATCGGAGCAAGAAGGCACGGATTCCAGTGTTGATGATGCCTTTCAAAAATATCGAAGCAATGGCATTGGTCAAAAGAAAGAAGAATTCAAAGAAGGATTCTTCCAATTCCTATCCCCGGTTTTTACTTCCCCTGATGCCCTTACGGGAGAGCAAGTCGTTAATCCTGGCAAGGTAGCCTTTGCTGGGGCCGCTAGTTTTCTGACTGTCTTAGGGGTTCTGGGCGCTGTGGGACTGACGTTGAGATCTAACGATCCGGGTCCACCAAAACCACAAATCGCTACCTTAACGCCTGTAGACCCTCCTAAACCTTCCCCGCGTCAGGTGGTGGACCCGGCTAAACCAGCCCCTAATCCTCCTGCTGTAAAAACCGCTCCCCAGCAGGTATCTCGGCCAACGCAATACCGTCGTCAAGGCCCTACGGCGGAGGAACTACGAGAAAGGGCAAGAAGAGCCGCCTTAGACCGAGTGAGAATGCGCTTGGCTAACTCTGGTCCTCTCAACGGTGCTCAAGAGGCAACACTCTCATCCTCCCGTTCTCCAAGGGAAAGCTCACCTTCTCCTCACTTGCAAAGGAGTGGTTATAACGGGGATGGAGCGATTCAATATCAGCCGGTGGGGTTTTCAGAGCCTTCTGCTTACCAGGCTCAAGCTTCTGTAAAGACTTCCCAATCGCAACCTGAGCCTAATGGTGCACTCAAGGCTTCTGCCTCTGTGAATCAATGGAGCTTTATCCCGCCCAATAACGTTATCCATGCCGCAACTAAGAACGCTGTCACCATCACAGGTCAGAAAAAAGGTTCTTTAGTCTTGGCTCAAGTGACCGGAACCGTCAGTTTAGATGGCAATCCAGTCGTTCCTGATGGAGCAATGCTTCAAGGAGAGGTCGTCGGAGTTGATGAGGCGACGGGGCGGGTAAGCGTAGCGTTCAAAAGTATTTCGTTTGGTCCGACTACCCTGCCGATGGCTGGGGCAATGGCTTTTTCTGTAGAAGGCAATTCCATTCAGGAGGGTTTAGCTTCGCAACTGGTCGGGCAGCCGGATTACCTAGCCAGTGACACAACCTCTGCATTAGGGGCCGCAGGCAGTGAGCTGGCTGATTCGCTTGGTCAGAGAAGCATTAGCACTGGCGCAGGTCCTTATGGGTCGTACAGTTCCTATCAGTATGATGGCAGCTTTGATACTGCCGCCCAGAAAGCAGGGGCAAGAGGGGTATCAACAGTATTTAATCGGCAAACCAGCAGGGCCGACCGTAACGCCGCTTTCCGTCCTGCCACCGGAGGTTGCCAGCGACCCACCACCTTCCCTGCCACAACGAAACCTCATTCGGAGCTTTGAATTGGGCCTTCCTTCCGGTCAGGACGTCGCCAGGGCAATGCATCTCACGCCCCTTAAGGACGACCAGATTATGATTGGCAAAGCAGTCGACGTACCCGGCTCCGGCGATGTGAAAGGTACGATTGCTTCTATTCCGGAACTGAGCATCTTCAAAGGAAATTGTCCGCTCTGGACCTACATCCTAGCGGAGGCAGCCAAGAACCAGGAGACGGTAACAATACCGGTCTTAGAAGCTAAGAAGATCACGACTCCAAGGCTTGGTCCTGTCGGAGGCAGGATCGTAGCCGAGGTCTTCCTGGGCATAATGTTTGGCGATAACGACTCTCTGCTGAACCTCGAACCGCTCTGGCAACCGTCCTCGGGACCGGACTATAAATGGGATTGTCAACTTAACTGCATATCTCCAAAAACAAGCACTATTTTCCTGATAGCTCAGGATAGAAACTAATTACGCAGCCGCATTTAGACCCGTTAATTCTCGCCAGCTTGCAAATCGCTGACTCATGGTTTCTCGATATTCTGTTGCAGGGAGTTTGTGCTGGTGGGGATGAAAGTGTCCTCGTATCGGTTCAAAAGCACTGAGAAATCGTTGGGCCTGTCCGGGGGATTTGAATCGACCCATGCGCCTTTCCCTGACTCTGGTTGGTCGATGTGAGTTCTCCGCCCGATTGTTCAAACCCTTATGCTGTCTGTGGTCTACTCCCTGAAGGAGCTTTCTCTTAGCCGCACCATAGCTCTTGAGTTTGTCCGTGATGAGGACACGGGGAGCCCAGCCAACAGGCTTCAGCAGTTTACGGAAAAACTTATCGGCTGCTCGCTCATTCCGGCGGCTTTGCATCAAGATATCGATGACTTGGCCATTCTTATCGACGGCTCGCCATAGGTAGTACTGTTTGCCCTTAATCTTGATCACGACTTCGTCGAGATGCCATTTATCGGCAGGT
>JBAUTB010000247.1:0-24918 GCA_049582005.1 Gloeobacterales cyanobacterium
GCATTAGCTCGAATAGTTTTGAGCTTCATTTGCTTATAACTTTTCCTTCCTATAAAGGTTTCGGATCCTCCAAAGCACCAATGGGATACTTCGTCGGGGTACCTACTTCTCGGGGAAATACTTCCAGGGTGGGTTTAATTTTCAGAAGGTGGATACAGTGACGGACAGCCCCGGTGATCGGCAAAGTGAACCCATCCACATAGGCAACCTTCGCACCCAAGGCGTAGGCAGCCCGCTCCAATTCCTGGGCTTCCCGTTCTTCCCAAGTGCCTCGGTAAAGAATTACCCGGCCACCGACTTTTGCAAAAGGTAGTCCATACTCAGCACAGACATTGGCAGGAGCTACGGCCCGGAGCACCACGAGGTCATAACCTTCCCGATGCGGTCGCTGATGGCCTAAATCTTCAGCACGACCTGTAATCGTCTGGGCATTGGTAATCCCCAGGCTTTGAATGGCATTGTTGATAAAGGCCGTTTTCTTCCGAGTGCTATCTGCCATCATCACGTACCACGTAGGCTGCATGATGGCGATAGGCATTCCAGGAAAACCAGCCCCCGTGCCAAGATCTAGCACCGCAATATCCTGATTCTTGATCAGGGGGACTACCCCCCGCACCGAGTCCCAAAGATGCTTCTCCCAATAGGCTTCTGGCTCAACAATGCGGGTGAGGTTGAGCTGTTCATTCGCTTGGATGACCAAGTTATAAAAACGGTCAAAAAGCAGGATTTGGCTTGGATCTGGCTGCCAGGGCAGGGTATCAGCCCAAAGATGATGGGGTAAGGGTGTCATGATATTTTATTGCGGAGAGACGTGATATATCCCGTCTGTACGAGAGGATATTTCATGTCTATGCTGCTGGATGCCTAGACAACAGCGGCTTGTTTTTGGGCTAGGTCTCTCAAGGTGCGGCGAGCCCATAGGTCTGCTTCCACAATATCTTCTAAGGAAGGGCCCTGAAGGTTGTTATGGGCTTCACAGGTAGCGGCTAGAAGGCGCGGAATATCGAGAAAAGATACGGCTTCTTCTAAAAATAGGCTGACCACTTCTTCGTTGGCCGCATTTAAGACCGCAGGCATCGTACCCGCCGCTCTTCCTGCCGCAAAAGCCAAATCCATACACGGATATTTTTGATGGTCTGGCTCCCGGAAGGTCAAATCTCCACAGGTAGTCAAATCCAAAGGGCGCCAGGGCGTCTCTATTCGCTCTGGGTAGCTAAGAGCATAGAGAATCGGTAAACGCATATCCGGCCAACCCAACTGAGCCAGAACAGAAGTGTCTTTCAACTCAATCAGGGAATGAATAATGCTCTGGGGATGGATCACAATACGGATATCGTCATAGCTCAATTGACCAAAAAGCCAGTGCGCTTCAATGACTTCCAATCCTTTATTCATCAACGTTGCAGAATCCACTGTAATTTTTTGTCCCATCACCCAGTTGGGGTGTTTAAGGGCATCGTTTGGGGTGACTTGAGCCAATCTTTCCGTAGGCCAATCCCGGAAAGCTCCTCCGGAAGCGGTCAGGATAATACCTTTCAATCCACCCGTAGGCACGCCTTGGAGACACTGGAAAATAGCGGAATGTTCTGAGTCTACCGGGATAAGCTTCGTCCCTTTGGCCTGAATCCGGGGTAAAACCACAGGCCCTCCAGCTACTAAAGTTTCCTTATTGGCTAACCCCAAGTCTTTTCCCGCTTCAATCGCCGCCAACGTCGGTTTGAGACCCGCCACGCCCACAATGCCTGTAATCACCATCGGCGCACTACCATAAGCGGCTACGTGCACTACGCCTTCTGGTCCGACTAAGACTTCAGGGCACTGGGGAAAATCGATCAATCTTGCTAAAAGTTCTTTGCGCCCTGCTTCACTGCCCACAGAGACCAATTCAGGCTTGAACTGGCGGATTTGCTGCTCTAAAAGGTCAATATTGTGATTGGCGCTTAGTGCTGTAACCCGAAAGCGGTCAGGGTATTGAGCCACAATTTCCAACGTCTGGGTACCGATAGACCCCGTAGAACCAAGCAGAATGAATTCTTTCACAACAGATGTCTAATGATCCCTTGCATTGTACCTATGGAGTGGCGCCCCCTGTACCTCATAGAGGTAAGTTCCCATGATGTTGTGGATTAAGATGAACAAGAGTTGGGGGCTACTTTCTCCGCTTCATACTTTTGGCAGATTATACCTTTGCTTCAGTTGTAAGAAATTTAGGAAGGGCAGAACATACAAAAATAAAGAGAGCAGAAAGGAAATGTTGATTCACGTTGGTTATGAATTGCTATTCGAGGTGCCCTCACCAGTCCCGATGCTCCTAAAACTTTATCTCCATCCGTCCAAGGCCCCGGAGGTAAAAAAGCCTGAGCACGTGAACATTGAGCCAGATATTCCCATAGAAGAATTCATAGATAGTTTCGGTAATCGTATGGGTCGCCTCGTCTTCCCAACAGGCCGCGTACGGCTGTGGAATGAGGCAGTAGTCGAAGATCGTGGTCAGCCAGACGTTGTGAATCCGAGTGCTCAACACCATGCGGTGCAGGATCTGCCGTTGGAAGTGCTTCCCTACCTACTCGGTAGCCGCTACTGTGAAGTCGATCTCCTCTCAGAACCCGCATGGAACCTCTTTGGGCAGATACCCCCAGGATGGGCACAAGTGCAAGCTGTTTGTGATTGGGTCCATACCAATATTCAGTTTGGTTATGGCTATGCCCGCCCAACCAAAACAGCCTGTGACGTCTACGTGGAGCGCACGGGGGTTTGTCGCGATTTCGCACATTTAGCGATCACGTTCTGTCGCAGCCTCAATATCCCGGCACGCTTCGTAGCGGGCTACCTCGGTGATATTGGCATTCCTGCTCAACCCACTCCTATGGATTTTAGTGCTTGGTTCGAAGTGTATCTAGGCCATCAGTGGTATACGTTTGATGCCCGTCACAACACACCTCGGATTGGACGCATTGTGATGGCCCGAGGGCGCGATGCAGTAGATGTGGCATTCGCTACGTCGTTTGGCCAGATCAATTTAGAAAAATTTACCGTTTGGACTCAGGAAGTCGCTGCAGCACATAGTATTTTTGCTATGAAAACATGAGCAAAGCACACCCTCCTGGGCAAGTTTCCTTTAAAAGTGCAGAGAGGCTAGCTCCTATAAAGGGAACTGGAGAGAAAAGCTGATGTTCAACTTTTAGAAAATAGTTTTCTTGGCTTGTATGTTCAGGTTGGCTTACTGGTGATGTAAGCGATAGCGTCCTTCACGGTGGTGATTTTTTCTGCATCTTCATCAGAGATTTCAATGTCGAACTCTTCTTCCAAAGCCATGACCAGTTCTACCTGGTCTAGGGAATCAGCACCCAAGTCGTCCGCGAAGTTGGACTCCAAAGATACTTGCTCTTTTTCGACGGAGAGCTGTTCTGCAACAATGTTCTGGACTTTCTCAAAAATGGCATCAGTGCCCATGACGGCTCCCTTTTAGCTTCCGTGTAATTCTACCGGATAACCGTTCCAACGTAGTTATCTAAAATAGATAGTTCCCTTATCTTTTCAAAAATAAAGGTATAACGCACCTCTAAGGATTAATTAATTTACCAACCAAAAAAGGAAGAATATTTTGTTGACTCATCAGGATTCTGAATCTGGTCAGGGGGCACATCCGTCCCCGCAGCATCTGCAATCCGAAATTCGGTGCAGAAGGTGGCGGTGCTAAATCCACCAAACCGCTTCACTGTACTTGTCCGCATACGCAGACTGGGACTAGCAAACCAAAATCGTTCAACCGAACTCATGGTCTCGTACTCGGTAGTTAGCACTAAAGCACCTTCATCATCCATGTGGTAACGGCCTGCCACAGGAACAACTTCAGCGTAGCCGCGCTCGCGCAGCAGCGTCCCCTGTTGGGCACCAGGAGCCTCCGGCACTAGAACAAACACGGTGGAGCCTTCGTGGTTCTCATCCGCTTGATCCCACCCCATGGAGGCTTGCCATTTCACAAAAGAGCCACCGACCGCCAGACTAGGGTCAACCTGATGCAGTTCACAAATCTCAAGTACTTTGGGGTGGTCGATATCCAGAGCTTGGATTTGAATTTCGGATTCACCCGCTTCAGCGAGTCTAAAGGCCAAATGGTGGGTAGTCCTTTGTGAAAGCCACTTGCCAGCGCTCAGCTGAAAAAATTCCACTACATCCATAGAATACTGACTCCTAACCGTTAATATGTCGCGATACCATCTACCTACGTCCCTAGAAGCTTGCTTGCAGGTAGCGTTAGCTGCTCACGCACATTATAGGGAAGTAACTCTAAGGGGGGCCAAACCCCTGGAACCGCTTGCTACAGGCTTATCCCTCACCCAATATATAACGCTTAGCACCCAGATAGAGTGCGGACAGGCTTGCATAGCAACAAAGTGGAGCATCAAGAGATTATGGGAGTAAGCTCTCTGTTAACAGATTCGAATCCAATCATGTCAGATGTTCAAATAATTAGTGCAGCGGTTGCTAGACTCTACGATACCTATCCATTCCCAGCGGAAACCTTATTAAGCGAACCGCCTCCAGGCTATAACTGGCGCTGGAACTGGCCAGCGGCCTATAACTTTTGCACGGGACAAAAACCATCCGTGCCCCATCCCCGTATCCTAGACGCAGGCTGTGGTACAGGGGTCGGAACAGAATACTTACTCCATCTAAATCCGGATGCAGCGCTTGTGGGTATTGATTTGAGTGCCGGAGCCCTCGCTGTGGCGCAAGAGCGCTGCAAAAAAAGTGGCGTTGCTGCCGATGGGCGAACAGGTGCGGCACGGGTGGAGTTTCATCACCTCAGTCTTTTTGATGCTGATCAGCTTGCGGGTGAATTTAATTTGATTAATTGTGTAGGGGTACTGCACCATACCCCTGACCCGATTCGCGGTATCCAAGCGCTAGCGAAAAAGCTAGCTCCCGGTGGTTTACTGCATATTTTCGTCTACGGTGAGCTGGGACGGTGGGAGATTAAGTTGATGCAAGAGGCGATTGCCTTGCTTCAAGGAGAGAAACGTGGAGACTATACAGACGGCATCGGCATCGGGCGAAAACTTTTTGCGGCGCTACCAGAAGATAATCGTCTCCGTCAGCGGGAACAGGAGCGTTGGTCCTGGGAAAATCAGCGCGATGAATATTTCGCAGATATGTATGTCCATCCCCACGAGATTGATTACAACATCCAAACAGTTTTTGAGCTAATTGATGCATCGGGTTTAGAGTTTATCGGCTTCTCTAATCCTCGGTCTTGGGACCTAGACCGTTTAAAGCAATTAATCGGGAAAGATCCCCTCTTAATGGAACGGGAAAAGCATTTGAGCGAACGCCAGCGCTATCGGCTGATTGAACTTTTAGATCCACAAATGATTTCACATTATGAGTTCTTTTTGGGGCGCAGTCCTTTACCAAAGCCGGACTGGTCGTCAAATACAACCCTCTTGTCCGCCATTCCTGAACTTAGTCCCTGTATGGATGGATGGAAAGATAGCCCTAATTTTTTCAATTACGAGTATGAAATTGTAAGTCTGAATGAGTCAGAATGGCGGTTCTTACTAGCCTGTGAAGGGCAAGAAACCCAACAAAAAACAGTCGGCGAAATTCTGCAAGCGGTAGATGCGAATTTAGAGGACGTACGGTCGCTCCAAAAGCAGCAACTTGTCTTCTTAACGCCATCTAGCTAATACCACGAGCAGAAAAGAGAAGGGCATCAGGCTTCGTCCGTTGCCCCTCTCTCAAGTTGTACAAGGGCCAAAAATAGATGTGGAGAGCCGGAGGATAGTTAATCTGAGGCAAGGCCGATGTTGACCTTTGCTTTGTGCGTCCTGCTTACTTCCTTTGTCATCAGAATCAATTATCCGAGGATAGACAATGTCGATCCGTTCGTCCGGTTGGGTTGGATTTCAGCTTCGCTAGGCTTTCGATATGCATCCAGTTTAATTACCCCGCACTGTGGAGACAATTTATTCATCGGAAGAGGTCTCTGCCTTGGCCCAGCTATAAGGAACCCTAAAAAAGATCTGGACAACGTCTAGGTCTTTGTTGTATATTTGCAGACTGTTGCTGACGCGTTTATAAGAACATGTCGGCCAGGTTCAGGATACTGGGTGGTTTTTCTACTTAAGTCCTCTTGTTCCTTTTAATTAAACAGAATGACGCTTAGGGTTAGACCTTGTTTCATAACAGGTCTATATCTGATGTGTGCGGTGACTACTAAGGAGATCCCTGCATGGGACGTTCGCTAAAAAAAGGCCCTTTCGTACTGGTGAGCCTACTAGATAAGATAGACCGCTTAAACGCTAACAACGAAAAGCGGGTGATCAAAACTTGGTCACGAGCTTCCACCATTTTGCCCCAAATGATTGGCCATACCTTTGCCGTGCATAACGGCAAACAGCATGTCCCTGTGTACGTCACAGAACAGATGGTGGGTCATCGTCTGGGAGAATTTGCTCCTACGCGCACCTTCAAAGGTCACGCGGGCAAGGACAAAAAAGGCAAGCGATAGAAAGGCAAGCGCTAAGCGCCAAAGGAGCTAGAGAAACGTCATGTCACAGGAAGTGAAAGCCATAGCCAAGAACATCCGCATGTCACCTTATAAGGTGCGTCGGGTGTTAGATGCCATTCGAGGCCGCTCCTATGGGGATGCATTGACCATCCTAGAGTTTTTACCCAATGCTTCTACAGAACCTATTAAAAAGGTTTTGCAATCTGCTGCTGCCAACGCAGAACACAATTTCAGCCTGGACAAACGCGAGTTGGTGATTAGCACGTGCTTCGCCGATGGTGGATCAAGCCTGCGTCGCTTCCGAGCTGGGGACCGGGGCAGAGCTCGTCCCATACGCAAACCGACCTGCCATATCACCGTCATGGTCCAGATTCCTGAAACAGTATCAACTGAGGAGCCGTCCTAATGGGTCAGAAAGTACATCCAGTCGGGCTTCGCCTCGGCATCACACGAACCCATAAGTCTCGTTGGTTTTCCGAGCCTAAGACTTATCCCACCCTCTTGGAAGAGGACCACAAGATTCGTACCTATATTACGAAGAACTTGGAGAGTGCTGGGATAGCTGATATTGAGATTGAACGCAAAGCAGACCAAGTGGAAATCAGCATCCGCACCGCCCGCCCTGGGGTTGTCGTTGGTCGTGGTGGCGCTGGCATTGATAAGCTGCGTACAGAATTAGAGCAATTTTTGGGGCGCAAGTCGGTTCGGATCAATGTCCAGGAAGTGGCCCGCGTAGACGCAGAACCCTCTTTGATTGGAGATTATATCGTTAGCCAACTAGAGCGTCGGGTTGCCTTCCGCAGAGTGATGCGTCAAGCGATTCAACGGGCTCAACGGGCTGGGGTGCAAGGTATCAAACTGATGGTATCAGGCCGTCTCAATGGAGCTGAAATCGCTCGTAGTGAGTGGGCCAGAGAAGGTCGGGTGCCTCTGCATACCCTTAGAGCAGACGTGGATTACGCTGAGCGTAGGGCCAAGACTATTTACGGCATCATTGGCGTGAAAGTGTGGGTATTCCGGGGAGAGATTTTACCGGGTCAAGAAGAAGTGGCGGCCATTCAAGATACCCGTGCACGCAAACCTCGCAAGCGTATCCAGTATGAAGAACGTACAGAAGAGACTTAGAGGAGAGCCGTGTCATGTTAATGCCTAAAAGGACGAAATTCAGAAAGCAGCAGCGCGGCAGAATGACGGGTGCAGCCCAACGGGGTAACACCGTTGCTTTTGGTGAGTTTGGATTGCAAGCTTGTGAATGTTGCTGGATTACCTCGCGGCAGATCGAATCTGCCCGTCGGGCGATGATCCGCTACATCCGGCGCGGCGGAAAGATCTTTATCCGTATCTTCCCAGACAAACCGGTGACCCAGCGTGCCGCAGAAACTCGCATGGGTTCTGGTAAAGGGGCTCCAGAATTCTGGGTAGCCGTAGTCAAGCCAGGGCGCATCATGTTTGAAATCCGGGGCGTACCAGAGGAATTAGCCAGAGAAGCCATGCGTCTTGCCAGTCACAAACTGCCGATCAAGACCAAATTCGTTATCCGTGAGGAACAAGCTCCTACTCCCACCGCCCAGAGTAAAGTCGCCGTTGATAGCGCACCCATAGAGGAGGAAGCCACCCATGGCGCTCACGAAGATTAGTGAATTCCGGGATTTATCGGACGCGGAACTCAGTGAACAGATTCTGGCAATCAAAAAGGAGCTTTTTGAGCTTCGTATGCAGAAAGTCACCCGCCAGTTGGAGAAAACCCACCAGGTTAAGCATGCCAAACACAAATTGGCTCAATTAATGACTGTCGAGGGAGAGCGCAAGGCTAGCGCAAAGGTAAATCAAGATGGCTAGAAAAGAAAAAATTGGGGTCGTAGTCAGCGACAAAATGGATAAAACCATTGTGGTCGCGGTGGAAAACCGTGCGCCTCACCCGAAGTACCGCAAAATCGTGGTGAACACTAAGAAGTTCAAAGCCCACGATGAAGAGAACAAGTGCAAGGTCGGCGATCGTGTCCGTATTCTTGAATCTCCGCCCTTGAGTCGAACCAAGCGCTGGACCGTACTTTCTTCTTTCAATCCCCAAGGACAGGAAATCACCCTGTACACTGCTCCCGCAGAAGAGGTGCAGCCGTGATTCAACAGCAAAGCCGTCTTAGAGTAGCCGATAACACGGGAGCGCGTGAGCTCATGTGTATCCGCGTTTTGGGAAGTACGGTCGGAGAAAAGGGGCTGACGAAAGGGGGCGGGAACAAAACCGTAGCTAAAGTTGGTGACATCATTGTCGCCGTCGTTAAAGAAGCTCAGCCAAATATGCCTGTGAAAAAGTCTGAAGTGGTCCGGGCTGTGATTGTCCGCACGGTAGACGCCATTCATCGGGATAACGGTAATAGCATTCGCTTTGATGAGAATGCGGCTGTGATTATCAATGCCCAGGGTAATCCTAGAGGCACCCGCGTCTTTGGTCCGGTAGCTCGCGAGCTGCGTGACCGGAGCTTCACCAAGATTGTTTCTCTGGCCCCGGAGGTACTCTGATGGCAACTAGCAACAGCAAAGCCCGTTTCAAAATGCATGTGAAGAAGGGAGACCTGGTGCAGGTTATCTCTGGCAAAGATAGAGGCAAGACAGGCAAAATTCAGCAAGTTATTCCTGAAAAGAGCCAGGTTTTGATTGAAGGTGTGAACGTTCGCACCTATCACCGCAAGCCCAGTGGTGAACAGGCCGGTCAAATTCAACGGAAGGAAGCTCCAATCCACAGCTCTAAGGTGATGCTCTACTCCGAAAAACAGAAGACCGCCTCTCGGGTTGGCTATGTGATTGCAGAAAACGGAGCTAAAACCCGTGTTCTGAAGAAAACCGGGGAAAAAATTAGCTAGGTAAGGTATCAAGTGTTATGGAAACTAAAAGCGAAGAATCCTTGGGATACACGGTTCGTCTAAAGACCATCTACCGAGACACTGTTATGCCCCGCATGACAGAGAAGTTCAAGTATACGAACATTCACCAAGTTCCCAAACTGACTAAAGTAGTGGTCAACCGGGGTTTGGGAGAAGCGGCATCCAACGCCAAGGCATTGGATGTTTCAACCAAGGAAATCAGCCTTATCACAGGTCAACGGCCTGTAATCACCCGGGCTAAAAAAGCGATTGCAGGATTTAAGATTCGGGCTGGCGTTCCCGTCGGTCTGGTTGTCACCCTGCGGGGAGACAAGATGTACGAATTCCTGGACCGTTTGCTGAATGTAGCCCTCCCTCGGATTCGGGACTTCCGAGGTGTCAATCCCAAAGCCTTTGATGGCCGCGGTAACTACACCTTGGGACTTAGAGAACAACTCCTCTTTCCTGAAATCCAGTATGACGAGGTGGATAAGATGCGCGGCATGGATATTTCCATCTGCACCACCGCGACTACGGATGAAGAGGGCCGTGAGTTGCTCGCCCTCCTTGGCATGCCCTTTAAAAAGTAATGAACTACTCGTTAGGAACCTGAATTAATGGCAAAAAAATCCATGGTGGAACGGGAGAAAAGGCGGAAAAAGCTAGCAGAGAAATATGCTGCCCGTCGTAACCAAATCCTCGAAGAGTTGAAGAACCCTGAACTTTCGCAGGAAGATCGTTTCGCTCTGCAGGCGCAAATCCAAGAAATTCCCCGTAACGCAGCTCCCTCTCGTCAGCACAACCGTTGCTGGTTGACAGGGCGTCCTCATGGATACATCCGTGATTTCGGTTTGTCTCGTATTGCCTTTCGCGAAATGGCCCACCAGGGTCTTTTGCCAGGCGTCGTTAAATCAAGTTGGTAGAGAGCATTATTCCTATGGTTAAAAAGCGCACTGATAAACTCAACACCAACGTCACGGACACCGTGGCTGATATGCTTACGCGGATTCGTAACGCCAACATGGCCCATCACGAATCTGTGATTGTCCGGGCTACTAAGCTGACCCGTAACATCGCCCGCGTTCTGCAGGAAGAAGGCTTCATTTCTGACTTTCAAGAATTTCAGGAAGAGGGCGGCATCAACAGTGGTTTAGAGCTGATCCTCAAATATCGTGGACAGCAACGTAAGCCGATTATCACAGGCTTGAAACGGATTTCCCGCCCTGGCCTTAGGGTATACGCCAATAAGCAAGAACTTCCTCGCGTCCTCGGTGGCGTCGGAGTTGCTATCATCTCCACCTCCTCTGGGATTATGACGGACCGAGATGCTCGGCGTCAGGGTGTGGGTGGCGAAGTCCTCTGCTACGTCTATTAAAGGAGCTAACTCCAATGTCTCGGATTGGAAAAAAACCCATACCTATTCCTGCCAAGGTAACGATTACCCTGGAGGGCAATCGTGTGAAGGCACAGGGGCCTAAAGGAACCCTGGAGCGTGTCCTACCTGCAAATGTAACGGTCCGCCAAGAAGGAGACACCTTGCTGGTGGAGCGAGCCAACGAAAATCGATTAGCCTTTCAACAGCACGGTTTGTGCCGCACCTTAGTTGCTAACCTGATTCAGGGCGTAACAGAAGGGTTTGCCAAACCCATGCAAATTGCTGGGGTAGGCTATCGCCTCCAATCGGACACCAAAAAACTGGTTGTTATTGCAGGCTACTCCCATCCTGTGGAGATTGAAATTCCCCAAGGCGTCTCTGTCGAAATAGATGCTAAACCGGCTCCGATTGCAGGCACCCGCAACCAGCAAGGATTTAACTTTGTGGTTAAAGGAATTGATAAGCAGCAGGTCGGGGATTTGGCTGCCAAGATTCGGGCCGTGCGACCGCCCGAACCTTACAAAGGAAAAGGCATCCGCTATGCTTCTGAACGGATTCTACTCAAGGCCGGTAAGTCCGGTAAGAAATAGGAACAACTGTCATGTCACTGGATCGTAAAATCGCAACTCATCGTCGTCATACCCGTATCCGCAAAAAACTTGCTGGCACGCCGGAGCGTCCCCGTCTATCGGTATACCGCTCTAACTTTCATATCTATGCCCAAGTCATTGACGATGTAGCCCAAAACACGCTGTGTTCTGCTTCTACGCTAGACCCTGACCTGAAGAATTTGGATTCTACTGCCAATATTGAAGCAGCAAAGGCGGTCGGTAAGTTGGTGGGCGAACGGGCTAAAGCCAAAGGCATAGAGACCGTGGTTTTCGATCGTGGCGGAAATCTCTATCACGGACGCGTAGAAGCTTTAGCTGAGGGCGCACGAGAAGCTGGCCTGGAATTTTAGCAATGGACGCATGGTAGAGAGATCAGGGATAAAGAATCTTAGGGAAGTAAAAGAGGAACACTATGGCAGAGCGTAGCAAACAAGGAACCAGTTCTCCTGGCGGGTCTGAAGGCCAAGGCGATAAGCGTCGTCGCAAGCGAGACCGTGGTCCAGAGAGTAAAACGGAGAGCGATTCCAAGGAACGCGTGGTCCAAGTACGCCGGGTAACCAAGGTCGTCAAGGGTGGTAAGAAACTTAGCTTCCGCGCCGTCGTGGTTGTCGGCGATGAGAAAGGCAAAATTGCGGTCGGTGTGGGCAAAGCCAGTGAAGTGATTGGGGCCGTCCGCAAGGGCGTCAGTGCTGCGCAGAAAAGTCTCGTCTCTGTACCCTTGAATAAAATCGGCTCGATTCCTCATCCTGCCAATGGTGCGGCCGGTGCGGCAAAGGTCATGATCAAGCCTGCTTCTGCAGGTTCGGGAGTAATTGCCGGTGGTGCCGTACGTACCGTTTTGGAACTGGCCGGAATCAAAAATATCTCTGCGAAAGCTCTTGGTTCTAAGTCTCCTTTGAACAATGCTCGGGCTACTATAAATGCCCTGGGCAAGCTCCGTAATCTCAAGGATGTCGCCGATGAGCGCGGCGTTCCTATCAGCAAACTCTACAGCAAGTAGGAGTGAACTCCATGCGTTTAGATAGTTTACATCCACAAGAAGGGGCTACCCGCCGCCGCCGCCGACTGGCTCGCGGCCATTCAGCCGGGCAGGGTAAAACCGCTGGCCGAGGGATGCGGGGTCAAAAATGCCGTTCAGGGGGGGGAGTCCGTCCTGGATTTGAAGGGGGCCAAATTCCTCTTTATCGCCGAATCCCTAAGCTCAAAGGATTCACACCTCCCGACCAAATTACCTATACGGAAATCAATGTCGAGAACCTGAACAGCTTTACGAAAGGAGAAGAGGTCTCTTTAGAATCCTTACTCGCGAAGAAGATCCTCACCGACAGTTGCGGCCCACTCAAAGTATTGGGCCGGGGCGAACTGACCGTTGCGGTGAACGTAAAAGCGGCTGGGCTAACCGATGGAGCTAAGGCTAAAATCGAAGCAGCCGGAGGTTCTTGGACTGTTGAGCATTAAGCTTCATATCCGTATTATTGATATTAAAGCCCCAGCCATGGGGTTTTTTGTTGCAAGACGATCATCCAACTATCAAAACAAGTGCCCTCGTTGCATTGAACAGGTGCAGCCGCAGGTTATAACTGCATAATGCAGCACACGGCTTACCTCGGTATCACAGGCACGGGCAAAACCCATCACCTACGAGAACATTGGCTTGAGAGCCCAGATCCTGATTCCGTGATCGTTCTGGTAGATCATGCTCAAGAAGTAGCACTTTGGCAGCACTGGCATCAAGCTAGTTCACAAAAAGACAAACCACTCCATATTGGAACCTATCGAGCTTGGATACGGCGCTGGATTTTGGCTTACTGGTCGCTGATTGAAGCGTGGCGGCAAGAGCAGGGATTCCCTTTGGTAAAGCAGCCAAAACTTCCTGCCATTGATGGCGCTCAGTATTTCCTGAAGCAGATGCTGAATACAGAGCCAGAGCTAATTCAAGGCTTAGGCCTGAACGAAGATGAAAGCCATTCCCATATTGTCTTAGAGATCCTGCGTACTAACGTTCAACTGCGAGAGCAAGGACGATCGCCTGGAGACTTAGAGGGTTTATCTGGGGCCTCGCCCGTGGCATCTTTTCAAGATGTACTCCGGCGTTATCATCAGCATAGCCTTCAGCATGGAGTCTTTGACTACGGAGAGCAACTGGCCCTGTGGCAAGAAGTCTTGTTGCCCAAACTGACAAAAGAGGCTCTACCCTTGAAGTTGACGTCTCCACAGAAACGCTATAGGCGCTGGCTGGCGGATAATCTCCAAGAATGGTGCCCAGTCGGCCATCAGCTTCTCCAAACCCTCAATCCTGAGACCCTATACAGTGCTTTAGACCCCCAGTGTTGCCGTCGTTTTGGTCAAGGAGCCGACCCAGAAGGAGCTCGTGTATTTGTCGAAGGTGCGGCTGTTATCGAACTGAATCAAGTGCATACCTCTAAGCGGTGGCAAGCCTTAGCGAAGAACCTCCCAGAAATTTTTCATCTACATCGTAACGCTCCCAAAATCTCTAATTTTTCCTGTGGTCCTCAATATCTACTCTGGAAATTAGCAGTCCAGTGGGTTTCATCTATTTGGCAAGGCAAAGAGACGATAGCTCTCTTGGTTCCAGCCTTAGATTTCGCTACCACCAGCCATCTAGCAGAAGCTTTTGAAGAAGCAAACATCCCCCTACATTTTCTAGAGCGGACCAACCGCGTTGGAGACTTTGGGGTCGTGAGACTCTTGAGAACGCTCACCCGTCTGGTTTGGCAAGATGCAAAAGGCCTATCAAGCCCTAAGCCCAGCATTTTTGAAGTCGCCCAACTGTTGGAATTCGGACTCGGTCTTTCCTCCGGGCAAGCAAGCTTTTGGTCTCCCCAAATCCATGACCCTGTTCTAGGACTGGCCACAGAATCACCTTCTCAACTGCCGCTAGCCTGTCAAAACCTACTGGACTGGGTTAGAACACAAAGAGAAAAAGTCTTGCCTCTGGCCGATTTATGGAAAGAAGCAGAATTTTTACTTTGCGAAGCACCGTTATCTGAACTAGAGCGTGGACGCTTATCCCAAAGCATTACCTTAGCCCATCAGTTCCAGGAACTCTGGGAACCGAACAACCGTAAAGAAGAGGAAGATTTCTTGGCACAGCTTTTTGCAGGGGATCTCACCCCCCTCCGTCCAGAGCAGCAAGAGCTATTCCCTAACAAAGTTTTGGTAGGTACGCCCTATCAGTTTCTCGCCACAGGCTTGATAAGCACACATCAAGCCTGGTTGAATGTCCTGTCAGATCAGTGGCTGGGCATTCCTAAGCATCTGAACCCCTGGATGCTGGCCAAACGCCCCTGGACGCCAGAAGAGCAAGAAAAACATCAAATACAAAGGCTGATCATGCTTCTTCAAGGGTGTCTGCGCAGAAACCAGGGCGAACTCCAACTGTTCTCAGCCCGACTGGATGGGCGAGGAGAACGCATGAGTGGGCTTTTGGGTAGAACCTTAGCCAATAGCCACTCCTAAGTTCAGATAATTTGAGGAAAAGCCCACATACAGATCTCAACTTAATCAGAGGATTTATTATCGGCTTCCAATTGATCGCGAATCTGGGCTTTCTGCGCTGGAGTCAAGACTTTACGTATTTTAATCCAGTTGTTGATTCGAAGACGCATGAGTTGATTTTGAAGCTGCAATAAACGATCTAATTCCTGTTGAACTTTATCATCTGGAGCATCATTATTCACCAGTGTCCTTAGCTGCATCCGGGAAGCTTTTACATCCTGGCGCAGCTTCTGGACCTGGGCGCCATCAGTCTGACGAATCTGTTGAATAGATTGCTTTTGTTCAGGACTCAGATTTAGCTGACTGAAATCTATTTTGGGCTGACTATGCGCTATTCCTGAAGAAGCAAAAATCAATAGGGCACAGAGCCCTAGCAGTTTAGAGTTTGACATCATAGAGACCCGTATCAGGGTCGATAGCGTAAAGGGAAGGAGAATCCATTTGTTCTATATTTTCTGCCTCTAAGCTATCTATTGGAGAATGAGTATAGCTATTCAAACCAACACCAATGCCTATCATAAGACCACAGGCAACTAGGGCTATTTTCCAATTGACAAAGGGAATTATATTCTGCCGTTTGCTGCTTGAAACAATGCTTAATTTAGGCTCCTTTCCAATAGCGTCAAAGAGACTGCGTTCCAGCTCCATAGAAGCTGGAGGCGGTGCAGGTTGATGCTCTTTCAAAAAATTGATGAGCTTTTCTTCAGATGACTCCTTCATAAGTACACCCCCTGGGCAGAGAACCATTCTTTCAACTTGCGTCGTCCATAGAATAAACGAGATTTTATCGTTCCCACGGGAACTTCCAAAATTTGGGCAACTTCTTCTTGGGACTTGTCTTGGAGATCATGGAGGATAACCACGGCTCGGTGATCAGGCGTAAGCGTTTCTAGAGCCCGACTGACCAATTCCTGACGGTCTAAGCGGCTCAAAACCTCTGCATCGGGGGCAGAGATCGGAAGCTCTTCTACCGGAAGGCTTACTATTTGGTTCCTTTTTCCCTTACGCCGATGGTAATCTTGACAGACATTGTAGGCAATCCGAAAAAGCCACGTAGAGAACTGGGCGTCTCCCCGAAATTTGGAAAGGTTGCGGTGGACTTTTAAGAACACGTCTTGGGTCAGATCGTCAAGAACTTGACTGTCCGTGGTCATCTGGTACACAAGTCTCCGCACAGGCCCAACGTGTCGACGATAGAGTAACCGAAACGCTTCCTGGTTTCCAGAAAGGGCTCGTTGGACCAGAATGCTGTCTTCTTCGATCAAAGCCACCGTAATCATGCAGGTACATAGGTCACTACTAGACTAAGACGCGAGCATGATGCCGCAGGTTCAAGGATAATAAAGTTTTGCTCAAAAAGGTGCGTGCCATGGGGAAGCCGAAGAAAACGACCAAAGATGCTGTGTCTTTAGAGCAGCAGGAAACCACGAAATATGGCGAACGGGCCATCGAAGAAGGCGAACTATTTACCTTCCCCAATCCCCGTCCAGGCAGACCCTATCAAGTCCATATCACGCTGCCAGAATTTACCTGTAAATGCCCTTTTTCGGGCTATCCAGACTTTGCCACGATCTACCTTACCTATGTCCCAAACCAAAAAGTCGTGGAATTAAAGGCGATTAAACTTTATATCAATCGCTATCGAGACCAGTCCATTTCCCATGAAGAAGGAATTAACAAAATTCTGGATGATTTTGTAGCGGCAGTAGACCCTTTAGAAGTGCATATCAAAGGGGACTACAATCCGCGGGGCAATGTCCATACGGTGGTTGAAGTTCAGTACAAGAAAGAAACAACAGCGGGCTAATTTTGTCTTTAGGAACGCGGGGAGGAGGATCGATAAGACCAACTACATGGCTGATATTCTTGCTCTTTTTCCCGGCCAGTCTCGGCTTATTGAGTCAGGTGATGAGAGAAAATGAGCTATCTTCTCAATTACTGGCGTTGGCCTTATTGCTCCTTTGCATAGACCAAGCGCGCATGGCTGTGGTCGATTTAGAAAATGTTAAACAGGTTAAGCAGCAAGTCCCAGATCCTCGTTTAAATAATTTTTATCGAGTGACGATCAGTACTATTGTTGTAGAACTTTTAGGCTTTTATGGTTCCTATCTTTGGTTAGGCTGGGGAGCAGTTTTAGTTTTATTGAGTCAGGTTTGGTTTAATCTTTTAGCTGGTATTCAACTTCAGCCAGCAGAAGAAAATCCTATCCAAGCTTGGGGCATTCCAGAGCGGAGCATTGTCCTAATAGCCGATGGAATAGGATTGATTTTAGTGAGTCTCTGGATTTTACAGATTGCCCCTCTCTGGATGGCTTCAGGGCTTTTGATGATGGTAGTAATTTATGGATGGGTGAAGTACGCTCCAACCCTATTGGTTTAGCTGTAGTGCGGTCATAAAATCAAGCACGGGCTTAGTGGTCGATATGCGCAAATTCCTCAATACTAAAGCGCGTGAGGCGGACTCGAACCTCGCCATGAAGGAAAGCTTTTTAGCTTGGCAAAATTTCCACGGTCTTCTATTATTGGGGGCATAACCATAGGTTCTACAGTAGGGTGTGACCATGACTGCTAACACTATGCTGCAAGACATCGAAAAATATATTCCTGTAATCGGGGATGTAACTATCAAAAGCCCCTTGGCCTATAAAGCAACCCGTCAAGTCGTTGAGATAGTCAATACAGTACAAATGGAAGCAGCAGAGGCGTACATCAACGGCTTAGAAATTCCTGACCCACTCCTGCGCGGTCTTCTTGATACGTGTATGTCAGTCTTGTTTCGGCATGCCCCATCTCTACTAGCCCCCTATGAATGGGTACTGAAAGAATCGGATCACCTGGCAGAAAGTTCGCGGAAATTGATGAAGATTCAATACGATCTACCTCAGGAAATGTTGAATCCGATGTTAGGAGATTGGAAGCTCATCTATCCTAAGTACAGCATGGGGTTGTGGGAAAAAGGTGCAGTCAATTTAGAGCAATCCCAAATTCACATGATTGATGACATGATTGAAAAAATGGACATCCGAGATGGTGATAATATCTTGGATTTTGGATGTGGTTGGGGTTGTGTACCAAACTATATCCTCTCCAAGTTTCCGAATGTCAGGTTTACAGGGTTAAATTTAAGCCATTACCAATGTGAATACATCCGTAAAAAGATGCAGGATCCTGAAAGTTACTTAAGTTCAGGAAGATTCACCTTGCATGAAGGTGATTTAAATGATGCTCAATTTAATGAGAAGTTTGACAAAATCCTCTCGGTTGGTGTATTTTGCCACATCGGTAATTTAACCAAATCCTTTGAGAGATTAGCTTCTTTTCTCAAAGATGACGGCAAGGTTTTTATTCACATCATCACAGCCCGCACGTCTAACAATGTGTTCAGTCCTTTCCTTCACAAATACATTTTCCCCCAGGCTCGTATCTGGAATTACGATGCAGTTCCCAGCCATAATAAACACCTCAAAACAATTGAAAAATGGTATCTCAATGGCTCTAATTACTCTAACACCTTGACGAATTGGTTACAGAATTTTGATGCTAACCAGGCAACCCTTAAAGATTTAAACTATGGCATGAACTATCCTAAGTTTCGCCGGATTTGGAGGCTTTATTTGCAATGGTGTATTTCCGATTTTGACAGTTGTGATGGTGAAGTTCTTGGTAACGGTCAGTTTTTGATGGTTCATAGCTAATTGACCCATCAGTACGTAAAACTCAAAGACCACGTTGCATGAAATGCAGTCTTTAAAACTGTAGGGCGCCTCTGGAAAAGGGCGCACTACAGACGCTAATCAGCATCTAAAGTTGCTTGATGAATACACTAAATCTCTGAAGCATAGCGGTTTCACCCAGTGTTTTAGCCTCTTCCAGGAGTCCTGGGACCAGACTAATAGGAAACAAGGGCAGAACTTGGCTTTGTTTCTGGGATAAATAGATCCCTGATTGCAAACTGTATAGGTGCAACTCCCGACCGTCATAGCGCCATACCTCTGTCACTCCCAGGGCTTCATAGATAAGTAAGCGGAGCAAGGAGGGACTTGTAATATCTATCTCAAGCACTAAGTCTGGGGGTGGATCTTGCGCAAGGTCGATATCTGCTCTAGCACGGATTATCAGTTCATTCTGGATGTAATAGCATTCATCGGGCTCTACCGCTCGGCTGAGGTCTTCTCGCTTAAGCGTTAGGGATCCCATACTTGCGACATTGATGCCTCGTTCAGCCACCCAGGTCTCGATAAGCCGACCAATTAAGCGCTTGGCGGACTCATGACGGCGCAAGGGACTCATAATTTCTAACACCCCTCGGTCATAGGCCAAACGCGCACTCCGATGTTCTCCAAGCGCTAACAAAAAAGACTCAAAAGCTTGCCAATTGAGATCATGCAAAACAACTCTTTGTTCGGCGATAGGCAAAGTCAGCACGGCCGGGGAGGTCATCATTTACCTTCTTGAATCACTCAGTGCTACCAATTATAGGCTCCCCCAAGAAATTACTCAGGGCTACAAAATCTTCTACCCTCAATTCTTCTGCACGCACATTCTCAGAAATCCCTTGCTTTTGCGTAAATTGATGCCATTGCTCAGGAGTAACTAAACTCTTGAGACAGTTGCGAAGCATCTTGCGGCGGGTCGCAAAAGAGGCATTGACCAGCGTTTTTAAGAACTTCGGGTCTTGGGCTACCTGCGGGAATGGGCGGGGAGCTAAATGAATCACCACAGAATCTACTTTTGGTTTCGGTCTAAAACAATGAGCCGGAACCGAGCAGACAACCGCTACATCCGCTAAATACTGGACTTTCACACTCAGCGCTCCATAGGTTTTACTGCCTGGAGGAGCAGCCAAGCGTTCTCCTACTTCTTTTTGCACCAACAAAATAATCTGTTTGAACTGCTGAATTGGTTGATCAATGGGACCTAAGAGTTTTTCGAGAATCGGCCCTGTAATGTAATAAGGAATATTGGCTACAACGACTTCAGGTGCTACCGGTAATTCATTTAAATTCGTAGTGAGAATATCTTCCTGCAAGACCCATAAGCGCTCAGTCTCCTCTTTTGCAAAACGTTTTTGGAGCCCTTGCCAGAGGCGATGATCAATTTCTACCGCGAGGACTTGTTTGGCTTGAGCCAGCAATAATTCCGTGAGATTTCCCGTTCCTGGACCAATCTCCAGAACTGTCTCATCCCCGCAAAGATTGGCCGCTGCTGCAATAGCATGGAGCGAAGGAGTGTCAATGAGCCAGTGCTGACCATATTGTTTTAGGGTTTTTGGATTACCCATAGGCCGCCTTAGAATAGAGCGTATGAACCGTGTTTTTTTCAGTTTGGGAGCCTTATTTGCGCTGTTGTCCGTCGTAGCCGGGGCTTTTGGAGCTCATTGGCTCAAAAACCAGCTAGATGTCCAGTCCCTAGAAATTTTTCAGACAGCAGCTCGCTACCAGATGTACCACGCGCTAGCGCTCCTTGTCTTGGGCTGGGTAACGATGACCAGCGATAATAGAATGCTCCTTTGGGCCGGATGGTGCTTTACGGCAGGAATTCTTATTTTCTCTGGCAGCCTCTATGGGTTGAGCTTGAGCGGAATTAAGATTCTGGGTGCTGTTGCCCCTTTAGGTGGCCTCAGTTTGATGGCAGGTTGGGGAATTTTGCTCACCTACGGTTTGACTCAAAAAGCTTAGGGCTCAAAAAGTGTAATTGGGTATCTTAATAAGAGAACAAGTTATATCTTCGAATTGTTGCTTATGAGTAAAGCCTTTGGATGCCCAAAATGTAAACGCCCGGTAGCCAATCGCAACCGTGCCGAATGTCTCTACTGTGGGGCAGCTTTACCAGAGCAAGTTCTTTTCACGCCAGAAGAACGAGCACAACGCGATAGGCGTCTTGAACAGGAACGGGCACAGAACGCGGCCTTTGAGCAAGAATTAACCCAGCTCAAAGAGAACCTCAAAAACAAAAAATCCTGGTACCAATTTTGGAAGAAAGCAGAAAGCTAAAAAAACAAAAAAGCTACAACAGAGATCTGACGTCTGAGCTGCACCCAAAGAAACCACAGCTTATGCAAACAGACGAATTCTGGATGGGCCAAGCCTTGGCATTTGCTAAAAAAGGCTGGGGACATACTTCTCCCAATCCGATGGTCGGATGTGTAGTCGTTAAAGACGGTGTCCTGGTGGGACAAGGCTACCATCCCAAAGCAGGAGAACCCCATGCGGAAATATTTGCCCTGCGAGAAGCGGGGGAGAACGCTCAGGGCGCGACTTTATATGTCACCTTAGAACCCTGCAATCATCATGGGCGCACGCCTCCCTGCACCGAAGCCATTCTCCAGGCAGGTATTGCCCGCGTAGTCGGAGGGATGACAGACCCCAACCCCAAAGTTCAAGGCATGGGCTATGAACATCTACGCCAAGCAGGGCTGGAAGTGACGGTAGGCATCTTGGAAGAAGCCTGCACACAGCTAAATGAAGGATTTATTCATTGGGTGCGGACTGGAAGGCCCCTGGGGATTTTGAAATACGCCATGACCTTGGATGGCAAAATTGCCCTTGCTTCCGGCCATAGTTTTTGGGTGACCGGGCCTGAAAGCCGTACAGAAGTGCATCGGCTGCGCGCTGGCTATGATGCGGTGATCGTGGGTGGACAAACGGTTCGCCAGGACAATCCACAACTGACCTGCCGACTCTATCCAGGCCGTAATCCGCTCAGAGTTGTCCTCTCTCAAAAGTTAGACCTGCCTTTGGATGCGCAAATTTGGCACCAGGAAGAAGCGCCAACGGTCGTATTCACCGGGACGGGACATCCTCCTGAAAAAGCGAAAGCCCTGGCCGCGATGGGTGTTGAAGTAATCAGGCAAGACCCGATCAGCCCCAAAACTGTGATGGAATCCTTAGGTCAGAGAGGTCTATGTTCTGCCCTTTGGGAGTGCGGAGGAACCCTTGCCGCAGAAGCGATTCGGGAAGGCCAAATCCAAAAAGTCCTAGCGTTTATTGCCCCGAAAATTGCTGGGGGGTTGAGTTCTTTAGGCCCCGTGGGAGAATTGAGCTTTCAGCAGATGACAGAAGCCTTAGTTCTACACCACGTTCGGATGCAAACTTTTGGCTCAGACTTTCTAGTAGAAGGCTATTTGGGAGACTAACCCTCTATCCCGGCCTCTAGCTATTCTCAAGGACATACAATAGGCACCCTCGTTCAGGCCTGTAGATTGGGCCTCTGCTTGCAGGGGTTACACGCAAGGCGGTAGCCTGGATAAACGTGCTCTCGACCTCACAAAAATTATGTCTACGCCCCAAAAATTAGCCCACATCACCACATTTGGCTGCCAGATGAATAAGGCAGATTCTGAACGGATGGCCGGGTCTTTACAAAAGCTGGGGTACGGTTGGACCAATGACCCCGAACAAGCGAATTTGATTATCTACAACACCTGCTCTATCCGGGATGGGGCCGAACATAAAGTCTATTCCCATTTAGGCAGACAAGCTAAACGAAAGCATCAAGACCCAACTCTTACTTTGGTTTTGGCAGGATGTGTGGCCCAACAGGAAGGTGAATCCCTCATGCGCAGGATTCCCGAACTGGATTTAGTGATGGGGCCTCAATATGCCAATCGATTAGAAGAGCTTTTAGAGCGGGTGGCGGATGGAGAGCAGGTGGTGGCGACCGAGCAGATTGAAATTCCAGAAGATATTACCAAGCCCCGTAGAGATAGTGACATTTCCGCCTGGGTGAATATTATCTATGGCTGCAATGAGCGCTGTACCTATTGCATCGTGCCCTATACCCGTGGCATAGAACAGTCTCGCCAACCGGAAGCTATTCTCCAAGAAGTTCAAGAATTAGGAGAACAAGGATATTTAGAAGTCACTCTCCTCGGGCAAAATATTGATGCCTATGGACGAGATATTGACACCAATTTGTCTCAGTTGCTGCGCTTGATCCATGATGTTCCGGGTATTCAACGCATTCGTTTTGCAACCAGTCATCCTCGCTATTTCACCGAAGAATTGATTCGGAGCTGTGCGGAATTACCCAAAATTTGCGAACACTTTCATATCCCCTTTCAGTCTGGAGATAACCAAATTCTTTCTCGGATGGCCCGCGGCTATAGCCATCAACGGTACCGGGAGATAATTGAGAAAATCCGTCAGTATGTGCCCGACGCGTCTGTCACCGCCGATGCCATTGTTGGTTTTCCTGGTGAAACCGAGGAGCAATTCCAAAACACCCTACAACTCATGGAAGACCTCACCTTTGATTTAGTGAATACAGCAGCCTATTCTCCGCGTCCGGGGACTCCCGCCGCTATTTGGGAAGGACAGCTAGATGAGGATACAAAGTCGGACCGTCTACAGCGGATCAATCGCGTTGTGACCGATAGTGCGTTTAAGGCCAATCAGCGCTATTTGGGCAGAACCGAAGAAATTTTGGTGGAGGCGGGTAATCCCAAAAATCCTTTACAAGTTGTGGGGCGCACCCGAACCAACCGTCTCGTTTTTACCGATGGTGACATCAATCAGTTGCATGGGAAACTCATTCCTATATTGATCACAGAAGCTCGGGCCTTTAGTCTCACCGGAAAGTCCGTTTAGCTACTCAATATGTGCGTCTATGCTTCTTGTTGCAAAGCTCACTTAGGGTTCACGGTTCCTTTAATTTACTTAGGGGTGTTCTGCGTATTCTTATGGAAGATACCTTAAGTAATTCCACACAAACTTATGAACATCACACTTAACATTCTTTGGCTGCTCCCGGTTATGTCTCTTTGCACCTCTCTAGGTGTACTTATCAGTGCTGTTATGCTTGCAGGAAAGAGTAGCGAAGTCGATGCCTAAGTCGGGCATTAACTATGTTTATCTCCGAAGATAATTCTAAATAACTTCAATTGTTTAAGTTTACGACATTGAGATTTCTGTAAGGCATTTAGGCAGACAAAGAGCATCCCAATCGGATGATCCATGCCAAAGGTGCGTTGGTGAGGCCGAGTACTCGGATTTTCAGACATAAGCTATTCCACTCTCAATACCAAGAAACCTCAAAAACTGTTTGCCTGCTCGCTTTAGTAAACAAAATTTACTAGCTCCCTTGGAATTTCCACAGGCGAGGCATGAATTGTAAGCGGCGGAAAGGCCGGGGGATTGAGTTCCTTCTCTTTGGCGGACTATTCTCTGAATACAATAAGAGAATGGATAGCACTACCTTAAGACAAGAAGCGATCACACTCGTTAATTCTACGGCAGAAGTCTTAGAAGAATATTTAACCCTTCATAACCGTCTTTTTTCCTGGAAGAATCTTCTGGGCTGGAATAAGTTTGAAGACCTAAAAATAGCTATCCCCATTGTGCAGAAAAAATTAGGGGAGATGGATCAGCAGGCGAAGGATTATCTGGAGCAGGCAAAGTCCCTCGTGGATCCCGCAGCGGATAAACCAACCCTGGTTGAGTTCTACACCCTGCTGGCTAATTATCTCGATTCTTTAAAAATGGCCGCCCAAATTATGGGCCGACTATTGGTACAAATCGAGGCTAAATCAAAGAAGGTGGGAGAATTCAAACAATCCACCTATGAAACAGAAATGATCATGTACAAGCAAAAAGTGGACCAATATCAGCTGTATGGAATGGAACTCAATGCTTTGATTAATAGACTCAAAGCTTAGATCCAGAGGGAGCGGAATATATTTGTAGCAAGGACGAATTTATGATGGAGTCCCTTCAGTGAAGCTGCTGTAAGGGAGTTTGAGAGTGGAATACGAATTACGGGTTGTGGTAGAGAAAGTATCAGACAGATCACTGACAACGCAGGTGAAGTGCTAGCCGAAGAGAATCTCAAGCCCCCGTCAAGAGAGTGGGAAAATGCAAAAGCTTCAACCAGTTGCACATCTCATTACATAGGGCTTCCTGAAAAAGTCTGCAGAGCGAATCTAGTGGCCACACAGCTTGCACAGTAGGAGTTTCATCGCTTGGTTCCCAAATTTACCCAGCGATTTCCCACGGAAGTGCAAGGATTTTGAGCCTGTAGATGCTAAAACCTTGCACTTGGT
>JBAUTB010000248.1:0-20634 GCA_049582005.1 Gloeobacterales cyanobacterium
GATCAAAACAGGCTCTCTATGCCGTTCTGAGCGCGTTGCCAAATATAACCAGTTGCTGCGCATCGAGGAGGAGCTAGGGGATAAAGCGATATATCTCGGACGTGGAGCATTCTAATCGCTCAATCACCATGAATATCTTTTAGCCCCGCCAACATCTCTATGGTTGGCGGGGCTAGTTTTTCACTGCCCAGCTCAGGGGTAGTTCATTTTCTGGAGAAACGGGAACTCGTCAGACTATGCTACCCTGCTATCCAGAAATTAAATTAGAATGCAACTAACCGTTAGCTGAAATAGAACGGTTAGCTGTCCAGAACTTTAACTAATCCATAGTTCTCCAGACGGGTAGTGGGTTGGTCTATGGCTGAGCATATGCGTACAGAATTGGTTTTGACAGCTTTAGACGCAGCCTTGGGGCAGCGCATACCCGCACAAACTGGGTTAGTCTTTCATTCTGACCGGGGCAGCCAATATGCCAGTGGAGACTACCAAGCCGCTCTCCAGAAGGCTGGTATAACCTGTAGTATAAGCCGTCGGGCCAATTGTTGGGATAACGCAATGGCTGAAAGCTTTTTTGGTACCCTCAAAACCGAGTTGATTCATCCGAGGATTTTCTCTACAAGAGCGCTTGCCAGAACGGTCATTGCGGAATGGATTGAAGTGTTTTACAACCGACAGCGCATACACTCGACGATTGGATACCGTGCTCCTGTGCAGTTTGAGGAGGAATACTGGCTCTCCCTAGAGCATCAGGTGGCAGCTTAACTTACCTGTCCACTTTTTTAAGGTAAGGTCAGTTTTTGCACTGTTCTAAGTTTCTACAGGAATAGCTGAGGATTGTTTGTTTTAGGTCGTCCATAATTTGCGTCCACCTTACCCAAACAACTCAATACTCCAATCACTTTCTGGGTCTGCCGTTTTTCCGGTCCAGATATAACGACTCCCTTCTTTAATCAAACTGCGTACAGGATTCGTTTGGTCCGGCAAAGGACGGGCAATAAACCAACCCAGACCAGCTTTCCCCTCTTTAGGCGCATATTGAATAAACACCGTCAGGGCCGTCAGTTCTTCATCCTCTAACCCTGCACTGACAGGCTCTGTACGGGTAACAATACAGAGCCTTTGATACCCTGATTTTTCTAAGATCACGTTAAAAATGTCACCACGCTGAAAGGTTCTCATCCGATGGACACCTCCTAAACAGAAACTAATTCTGCACTGCAACGCTCTAAAATTTCCAAGAGAAACGCTAATTGCTGGCTCCCTGGCATTGCGTTCAAAGCCCGGACTACGACTCGTCCTGGGACATAGACACATTTTTCTTGTTGAGAAGCCGTTAGTTTGGTCTGTAGTTTATCCCAGGCGGGAGCTTCCATGGCCGTCTCTAGAACGACAGAAGCCCCTTCTGGTTTGATGCGAGAAAAACCAAGGTTTTTAGCCATCAGTTTCACTTCCATGACCTGGACTAATTGTTGAGCTGGAGGAGGGACCGGGCCAAAACTATCCGTCCAATCGGCCAGAGTTTCCCTTAGCTGGGCTCGATTGGTGCAACTGGAGAGATGACGATAGGCTGCCAACTTGCGGTCCAAATCAGCAATGTAATCAGCCGGAATAAAGGCCGTCAGACTTAGGTCAATCTGAGTATCTTCTACCTTCGGAATTTCCTGACCCCGGATCTCTTGAATCGCCTCTTCCAGCAGTTCCATATACAGGTCAAAACCGACGGTGTTCAATTGACCTGATTGTTCGGAGCCTAAAAGGTTTCCCACCCCTCGGATTTCCATATCCCGCATCGCTAGCTGATAGCCAGAACCTAACTGGGTGAATTCTTGGATGGCCCGTAGCCGTTTACGGGCCAAGTCTGTTAAGGCTTCTTCTTTCTTATAGAACAGCCAAGCGTGGGCTTGAATACCAGAGCGCCCGACTCGGCCTCTCAATTGATAGAGCTGGGAAAGACCAAGTTGATTGGCATTTTCGACAATAATCGTATTCACTCTGGGAATATCCAATCCCGACTCAATAATCGTAGTGCAGACGAGTATATCCGCTTCCCCTTGAGAAAAAGCTAACATCGTGGCTTCCAATTGGCTTTCATCCATCTGACCGTGGGCAATAACAATACGCGCAGATGGAGACATCTCCCGCAGTTTAGCGGCGACCTCTTCAATACCTTCCACGCGGTTAAACACATAAAAGATTTGCCCCCCCCGGTCCAATTCTTGGGCAATAGCGGTACGGATAATTTCCGGATCCATGGGAGAAAGATGGGTTTTAATCGGACGCCGAGAAGGCGGTGGTGTAGTGATTAAACTCATTTCCCGCACCCCGGAAAGTGCCATATACAAAGTCCGAGGAATCGGCGTAGCACTCAGGGTCAGAACATCGACTTTAGTCTTGAATAGCTTGATTTTCTCTTTTTGGGCTACGCCAAAGCGCTGCTCCTCATCGATCACCAAAAGGCCCAAGTCTTTGAACTGAACTTCTTTGCCCAACAGTTGATGCGTGCCAATCACCAGGTCCAAATCTCCCGTTTTCAGCTGAGCGAGGAGTATCTTTCTCTCCGCAGGTGAACGGAAGCGGTTGAGCAAGCCAATACGAATCGGATAGGGAGCAAAACGTTCTTTAAACGTGTGGTAGTGCTGCTGGGCAAGGACGGTAGTGGGTACCAACACAGCGCACTGCTTACCCCCCATCAGGGCTTTAAATACGGCCCGCACCGCCACTTCCGTTTTGCCAAAACCAACATCCCCACAGACGAGGCGGTCCATCGGCCGCTCTAGTTCCATATCCTGTTTAACTGCTTGGATCGCTTTGAGCTGGTCAGGCGTGACTTGATAGGGAAAAGAAGATTCCAATTCGTCTTGCCACGGGCTATCTGGCGGAAAGACCACGCCGCGCTGTTCGGCCCGCTGTGCGTAGAGCTTGAGTAAGTCAAAAGCAATTTTCTGGACTGCCTTTTTGACCCTCTGCTTTTGCTTCTCCCAGGTAGCCCCGCTCATTTTTGACAGCGCTGGTTTCCCTTCTCCCAAGGTCCGGTAGCGAGAAAGGGTACCCATCTGGTCCACCGCTACCCGTAGAAGGCCATCGGAATATTCAATCACCAAATATTCTCGGCTGGTCCGATTAAGCACCATCGTTTCTAGCTTCTTAAACTGACCGATGCCATGACTGCGATGAACGACAAAATCCCCTGGTTGCAGCTTATCCAAATCAATTTGTTTGGATTGGGCCCGACGCCGCTTGCGAATATAGCTGGGCGTTGTCAGGATATGTTGACCGAAAAATTCACGGTCGGTAATAACAACGGTCCGTAGGGTCGGCAGAATAAACCCTTCCAGTTCTGCCAGTCCTGACGATTTAAGGGCGACCGCTACACGGTCGCGCTGTAGACGTTCTGCGGCCCGGTAGTCCTCTGGATTGGTTAAAAACTGGGCGGGACAATCGTGTTCTTGTAAAAGCGCTACAGTCCGTGAGGGCTGGGAGGAAATCAGCCAAATAGACATTCCCTCACTCCGCAAGTCCTTGAGCATCACCGCTAAAGACCCAAATTGATGGGGCACGGCAGGCACCGGACGAGCAGCCAGATTACCGTGGGTACGCGCATCCGTGGCAATTTCACTCAAGGCCAGCACACAGAACCTGTTGAGGGGAGGCAATAGTTCTAAAGATTGTTGGTCAAAACAGGCCCGATGTAATACCTGGTAGCGATCGGGTTCTTGGCCAAAAACCTCTATAAACTGCTCTTGGGAATGTTCTAGCCAACGTCGGGCATGGGCATAACAGAGCGCAGGTTCATCCAAGACCACAAGCGTATCACCGGGCAGGTAATCCAACAACGAATGCACGTGGTCAAAAGCAAAGCCGAACCAGCCGCGAGCACCTTCTGGCATCTGGTCTTCAAGAATTTTGTTTTGGTAATCCTCCTGCATCGCAGTAGATAAATTCTGTACCTGAGCATCCGTCAATCGGTCTTGGAGCAAGGGCAAGACCATACTGCCAAAGTTTGTAGGGGTCAGCCGCAACTGGGGTACCAGGTCTAAGGAGCGCTGCGTACTGGGGTCAAATTCACGAATGCGCTCCACATCATCACCAAACCATTCCACCCGTAAAGGCATCTCGGCCGAGACTGGAAAGACATCAACAATATCGCCTCGGCGGGCAAATTGACCTTCCGTTTCCACGGTGTTCGCCCGTTCATACCCCAACCGGACCAAGGTCTGGATGAAAGATTCCTGCGGGAGCTCATCTCCGGCTTTGACTTGTTGAACGTACTGCCTAAATAGGTCTTTCGGGGGTAGATGCGGTTGTAAAGCCCGTTCCGTAGTGACAATGGCTGAAACATTATGTGAACTTGGATGGGTCAGTTCTGCCAAAACCTGTAGTTGTCCCCAGGTGGTCTCTTCCTCCGGATCAAAGGGTTCATAGGGAGAAGCCTCAGAAGTGGGATAGAAATGCACTATGCCCCAGCCCATCAATTCCAGTTGGGCACTCCAGCGAGCCGCCTCTTCCAGCGTTCCACAAACTATACATAGGCTACTTTGCCGTGTTTGAGCCAACACAGAAGCTACAAGTCCACGGGCAACACGGTTAGCCCCTTGCAGACGCACAGTTTCTCCAGGAGCCAGTTTGGCCAGGGCCTCCTGAATAAAAGGCAAAGTCTGTACTTGGCGAATCAGCGGACGGAAGGACATGAGTACTCTTTGACACTGCTTCAATTGTCCTACGGGGTCATAGTATCTGCGTCGTCAAGATCTAAGGTTTTTGCTTAAAAGGATTTAAGTGCATTTTTGAGGACAAATGGCACAAGATTTGTCACAATGTGTACATAAGTACTCCAATCAGTTTGTTTTAAATATGTCGATAACCAGACGCCAGAAAGAGTTTTTGCAACAGCTCATTGAGACCTATGGTAATAGGCCCTTACCGCCTATCCGCACCCTAGCAGATGATCTCAAGCAACATCGCACCACGGTATATCGGTGGATACAGGTTTTAGAAGAATCAGGCTACTTGGCTAAAGATCGGCCAGAAAGTACCCGCTTTTATATTCATCCCAAGTTGATGGGAGTGCCCCTATTAGAAACGCGTATACCAGCGGGAGACCCAGTAGGGGTAGAAGAAGACTATTTAGACCAACGCATGTCTCTAGATGATTATCTGATTCAAGACCGCAATCAAACCTTTTTACTTAAAGTAAAGGGTGATTCGATGATCAACGCAGGTATCTATGAGGGAGACATTGTAGTGGTGGCCGTAACCAACCAAGCCCGTGATGGACAGATTGTTGTTGCACGCATTGATGGAGAAATGACGCTTAAGTACTTACGCAACCGAAATGGCAAAACCTGGCTTGATCCTGCCAATGAAAAATACCCTCCGATTCATCCTCGTAGTGGTCTCGAAGTATGTGGCGTAATGACTGGACTGATTCGTAAGCTATAGCGACAAAGGACAAAAGCTTCAACCGCAAAGTACAAAAATTCTCATGACTCCATAGACTAGTGCCTAGACCAAAGCAAAAAGGGAAGATCCAGTGGGTATGACTTAGAAACTTCCTCCAATATGGGTTGCCACGGGAGCGCAAGGGCAAAATTGGATCACGGGGAAAGAAGCTTTACAGTACTGCTTGACCATTACTCCCCAGATGCGCACTAGTGATTGCAAGCATACATATTTTCAAAGCGTACCTTACGGAGATCCCTCAGTAACAACATAAGCTCTAAAGAAAGCAGACTTGAGCAGGAGCGTCCACTGAGCTTTAGAGCATATGCGTTAGATATTTTCTATGGATTGAAACCTAGCGTAGATGTCATTTTGCCGGAGGAGCAAACTTCCAAACATCCTTTACACAGTCGATTTGAACATAGTTTAGCTTAGCGCCAGAGGTTTTTTAACAGTCCTCCGTATTGGCATACTGCGACCGTCAATCACACTTTATGGCACTAATCGTCCCCATCACCACCGTTGACTTTAACCAACTTGATATGTTTACGTCCAAGCTGGATCTCAAACTCTGTACCAGGCTCTAGACCCATTTCGCGGGTATAAGCTGCGCCCACCAACAAGTTGCCATTCTGTTGAACTTGGATGCGATAAGAGGCAGAACGTCCACCCCGTCCATCGCGTTCAGAACTTCCACCAAAGCCAACACCCTTTGCCTCCAACAAAGCATTCATGAAAGAAGCAAGTTTTACCCGCTCCTGACCAGTTTTGGTTTTGGATACAAAACCTAGCGTGCGAGCCATTTCTTTCTTTGGAGTACCTTTGAGTTCTTCAACTCTTTTCAGTAATTCTTTCCCAGTTACCGGAGCCATGGATTTTTACCTAAGCGACAATCACAGTATAGTGACAATCGAATCATCTGTATAGATGTTCTGAAATGCTGACCACAAATTGTCTTATTTTTTAAATTTGGTTATCAGAGATTTTGCTAGATTCTGTCTCTCGAGCATGCACCTTTAGTCCTAAGACACCTATCAAAACTCCATCACCATTCAGATTGCTTCCATATCAAGTATGTATTTCATGGAGGCTATAACCCTCTGTTAGCCCCAAATGAAGCTTTAGACTTTACTCTGTCAGGTTGGGTAGGTATTTCTCTCAACCTTCTGCTTAGACCCTCTATTTGGACCCTGACAATAGGCACAGGGGCTAGGTTGACGATAGTCCAGTCAGGTGATTCTAGGACTATGTATTATCAATTTATTCGCAAGACTTGATACCCTTTAGAGCCCAATAAACACTATTGGGGATACTTACTGCCTACAAGGTGCTAGAACAGCGTTTATGCACCTATACCTCAGAGAGCTCTATCTTCTCAGCATATAAGCCATTCGAAATAGGGGAGAGAGCATACACCACCCTATCCGTAGATACGTGAGTTGCCGACAAAAAAGAGGGCCTTGTTAGGCCCTCTAAAGGATGAGCAGGGAAGTTCTAGCTTAGTCCCTTAGCCAAATGGTCAAAATAGCGGTTGGTCTGCTGTGCAGCAGCCCCGCCAACCATCTCAGCGACGACACTCTTCATCGCAGCAATACCAGCCACGGTAGAAGCGATAGGAACGCCCAAAGAGGTATAGGTTTCTTTCAACCCGTTGAGCACGCGCTCATCGAGGACAGAGGTGTCACCAGCTACCAAAGCATAGGTAGTGTAGCGCAAGAAATACTCCATATCCCGCACACAAGCAACATAACGACGAGAAGTATAGCTGTTTCCACCAGGAAGGAGCAGGTCGGGTTGCTCACTATACATGCGAGCAACAGATAGGCGCAGAATGGTAGAAGCATTCGCACTAATAGTAGAAGCAGCTCTTAAATTTGCTTCCCCGGTGCTAAAGAAATTTGCGATTTCATCTAGGTCTGTACCTAGAGCATATTTACCCTGAGAATCATTCCGGTTGATTACCCGGGTGACTGCATCGATTGCCATATTGGAGGTTCTCCTTGTAGTTTTTAGCGCCGCACCCAACATAGGATTGACGGCATGTTATTAAGACATTGCGCTAATGACGTAATCGAAGTAGAAGCCAGCTTCAGCAGCATCATCTCCAGACATCATGCCCATGGCTTGAGCCTTCATGTTTCTGATTCCCTCAACCATACCAGGGAGAGGGGTCTCTAGAAGACGATACATTTCCTTAGCTCCGATAATTCCAATTTCGTCAATTGGTGCAGTATCTCCAGCAAGTACGCCATAGGCAATCAGGCGAAGGAAAGAATCCATGTCACGCAGGCATTTAGCAGTTTTTACTTCCCCGAAGGCATTGCCACCGGGAGAAACGAGATCAGGTCGCTTCTGGAACAACTGATCTCCGGCTGCTCTGACAATCTTTTGGGCATTCTCGGCCAGTGCACGTGCTACGCGCACGCGACGCTCTCCAGATTGTAGATAGGTACGGATTACATCCAATTCTCCAGGACTCAGGTAGCGGGCTTCAGCATCCGCGTTCAGGACAGCTTTAGTGATAGCACTCATAATTTGTGGGGACTCCTGACTGAAAAACGTCAACTTTCTGGCGCACACGTGATAACACAGAATGACGCCATGTGGGGTCTACTTCGAATCGTTCTATTTAAAGAACAACTTAAGTTTTCCTCTAACTCTGATAACACTGCCCCTCCCCAAAGTCAACGTAGGTCTTACATTCCTATCAGGGCTTAATCCTGACAAAAAGGAGTTCCTGTTATGCGCCACTTTGTCAGGGCATTGTCACTGTTATTATCTCAGGGTATATGACCGAGCCAGACTCTTCTAGGATAGAGGCTTTCAAGGTTTATACCTTTGTTTTTTTTAAGAGGAACAGGAACGTATAAGTGCGAAACTTGCTTGTTACGTTTTATAACAAAGAGGCCCTGACGTACATATCTCTTTAAAAAGGGAACATCTAACATTCAGAGAATTACTAAAGAACAAGTGGTTAAGCTTTATTCCCCAATAACCTTTATTCATTGCATGATGAATAAAGATATATAAGCGATTCTGTGTCATTTTCTGCAGATTCCCAGCCGGTCCTATCTCTGGATCAGGCCTTCGCCAAAATAGCCACGGCTCTGGCAGGATACGAGGTCCGGGCCGCTCAATTGGAAATGGCTCGGGCCATCCACCGGGGCTTTGCAGAAAAGATGCCCGTGGTCGTAGAAGCAGGAACAGGCACGGGGAAAAGTTTTGCGGCTTTGGTCCCTGCCGTCCTCACCGGCAAGCGGGTTGTCATCTCTACGGCGACCATTGCTCTTCAGGAACAGTATCTCCACAAAGACATTCCTCTCTTACAAAAAGCCCTAGGCATTCCTTTTACCGCCCAATTGGTGAAAGGCCGCAGTCATTACCTTTCCAAACGTCGTTGGGATGAATATCTCTTGGCACAAGCGGCCCCAAAGGCATTTAGGACTTGGGCAGAGACTTCTATAGAGGGTGATTGGTCTGAGCTCAAGGCCCAACCCTCTCCCGAACTATGGGATGAAGTCCGCTCCGATGGCGATGATTGCCTGCGGGAACGCTGCCCTCACTTTGATAGCTGTTTTTATTTTCAGTCCCGTCGTAATCTGGCCCAAACTCAGATATTAGTGACGAATCATGCCCTGCTCTTGATGGATTGGGCTACAAGCCGCCAGTTGCTCCCCCCCTATGACTTTTTGGTAGTGGATGAAGCCCATCAGTTTGCTGAATATGCCACTCGAACCCTAACCCTGGAATTTAGCAACTTCGGACTTAGAAGGACCTTAAAGCGGATACGCAAACAATTTGCACCAGTAGAGATCTCTAGATTAGAGGTTGAGCAAATAGCAAACCAAGTCTTTGCGTGTGTGTTAGAAAACCCCAATGACCGCATCATGGACCCGGAGCGGTTGGACCTGGCGCATTTGCACCAAAAAGTTACGGTCCTTCAAAAAAATCTCCTGAGCCTCAACCTTAAAGAAAAAGAGCAAGACCCACTGAAGACCGAAAAGAATTTAGAAGGGGCTGTTTCTTTGATGCGTCGAGACCGCTTGGCGGATATCCTTGCCGGCTATCTAGGACATCTCCATTTATTGATGAATCCCTCCCCAGAATGGGTGAGTTGGCAACAAACGGAAGCCCAGCGAACCGGAACCAAAGCAGCCTTTTTAAGTGCACCCTTAGATCTGGCGGCTCAACTACAAAGTTGGTTCTTTTCCGAAGATAGTCCAACCAGCGTTTGGACTTCTGCCACCTTAACGACCGGAGGGAGCGACCCATTTGCCTATTTCCGAGCCCAGATAGGTTTGGAAACCCAAAAGGCTTTAGAACTCAAATTCAGCAGTCCCTTTAACTTCAAAGAGCAAGCCTTACTTTATTTACCGCGCCATCTCCCAGACCCCAATCAAGCTTCGTTCAACGAACAGGTTGCCCTAGAAGTAGAGAAGTTGGTCAATCTTTCTCAAGGCAGGGCTTTTGTTTTATTCACTTCCATGGGGGCCATGCTTCAGTGCTACGAAGCTCTGGCTGATAAACTTCCCTGGCCCAACAAACATCAAAAACAAATGCCCAAACGCCAACTTTTAGAATGGTTCCACGCTACGCCAAATCCCGTTCTTTTTGCCACCAGTAGTTTTTGGGAAGGGGTTTCCGTGGATGGTCCTCAGCTCAGCTTGGTGATTATTGACCGGATTCCCTTTCAATCTCCCGGCGATCCTGTATACGATGCTCGTTGTGAACAACTCAAGAAGGGTGGGGATACTTGGGGGTGGTTCACCGCCCTGGCACTACCCTACGCAGCATTACGTCTAAAACAGGGATTTGGCAGACTGATTCGTTCTCATCAAGACCGAGGAGTAGTCGCTATTCTGGACCCACGAATGACCCGCAAAGGCTATGGAAAAATCCTCAGCCAGAGTCTGCCGGCACTCAAAATTATTCATAGCTTAGACCCAGCAGTGCTGAAGCCTTACTTAAGTGAATAGTACGCGTGATAAAGCCACCCTCAAAGCAACGCTATGGGGCACTTAAAAAATGGGGGATTCTGGTATGCTAGTTCAAGCAATAGGGCCTAGAAGATAAACTGGGTATCACAGTTAGGACGAAAAAACAGAATCAGATGCCTGTGGATACCTTGATTCATTTACTGGTGGAATAAACAAAAACCGGGTGTAGCACCCGGTTCTATTACTAAACTCCAACGCCCGTATTTTGTCCAGGACGCCCAGCATACAGCTCTACCTTGAGGATTCTTCCTCCTTGGCGGTGAATGCGCTGCATTTCTGGATACATACGGCCATATTCCACTAATTTTGTGAAATAGGTATTTTGCAGTTCACGTCCTGTGCGGACTCTTGCTTTAGAGGGCACACAGGCAGTTAGTTTAAATAAGCGACTCATGGCACCTAACTCCGTCGATAGATCAACAAATAAATCTAGCTAAAATTACAGCCCCTCAGTTAGCTTAAGACACATCTACTGGAGCGCTGTCTTAACTACCCATGACCTCTACTTTCAGGATAGTCCCACCTTGGCGGCCAATGCGGGTCATCTCTGGAGTCCATTGGTCATAGCTGACTTTTTTCGTGAAATATACATTTTGAATTTCACGACCTCTATCCACTCCTGTGCGGCGCGGCATGATGGCTGTGATACGCACTTGGCGGCTCATGGGGTTCTCCTAGGTCTGCAAAAGCAGTTGGTTAAAGGTACACATCTGTAGTTCTCAGTGATTAGCCTAAAAGCTAACCACTGAGAGCTGAAACAGATTTTTAGCCCAACCCAGAGGACAGGTAGTCGAAGTAGACGCCCATCTCTTTACCGGCATCAGGACCAACCAAGCTAGCTACTACTTCCTTGAGGGATTGAATCCCTTTCACAGAAGAAGCAATAGGCACTCCTAAGGAGTTGTAGGTTTCCTTAAGGCCATTCAACACACGCTCGTCGAGGATGGAGGGGTCTCCAGCCAACATGGCGTAGGTAGCATAGCGCAGGAAGTAGTCTTGGTCGCGGATGCAGGCAGCATAGCGACGGGTGGTGTATGCATTTCCACCGGGACGGACGAGGTCAGGCTGCTCACCGAACAATTTGCCCACCGACTCCTTGATGATGGAGGAAGCATTGGCAGAGATGGTCGCAGCGGCACGGACGCGAAGCTCACCGGTAGCGAAGTAGGACTTCAGCTTATCGATGGCACTGGTGTCCAGGTATTTGCCCTGGACGTCATAGGTATTGATTACAGAAGTTACTGCATCTTGCATAATTTAAAACTCCCAAGTGGTTCTCGTTATATAGGAGGGCTAGGAGCCCAAAGCACCAGCCAAGTAGTCGAAGTAGTAGCCAGCTTCAGCGGCATCTTCACCAGATAGAAGACCGGTAGCCACTTGCTTCATCGAACGGATAGACTCAGCCATACCAGGCAGAGGCACTTCCAAGGAACGATACATTTCCTTAGCTCCGATAACCCCAATTTCTTCGATAGGGGTCACATCACCAGCAGCAATTCCGAAGGTGATCAGACGAAGGTAGTAGTCCAAGTCACGAAGACAGGTAGCGGTCCTCTCAGAGCCATAAGCATTCCCGCCGGGGGAAACGAGATCAGGGCGCTTCTGAAAGAGTTGGTCTCCACCTTGTTTAACGATACGCTCACGGGCTTCAGTCAGGGTCTGTGCAATGCGAAGACGGCGCTCACCACCAGAGGTGAAAGAACGGATCCGGTCGAGTTCGCCGGGGCTCAGGTAGCGGGCTTCGGCATCAGCATTGACGATCGCTTTAGTAACGACGCTCATCTAATGAGTTCCTCCTGGTCAATAGTGTTTTTTGAACTGCTGGAATAAGTCGAGTCGAATGGGTCAAGCCTTCCAGCATTGCCTGACCCAGTTTTCTGTCACCCACTGCGGCTGCGCTCCCTTCCGGGAGTGAGAACAGCGAGTCCATAGCGGTACATCCTGCCTTCATAGGTTGCCGTAGGCAGGGACAGTGTTTTTGTGATATTGCTCACGCACCTGGGTAAACGTCCCTGCGTAGGCGCGAGAGGGTTGATCCACAGTGCCTACATAGCGCTCAGCCCGGAGGGTACTATAGGGCACCGTGTTGTCCCCAAAGTTTTTTCCGTATTCGGCACTATTCAGCAGTTCATCAACCGCGGCTTTCAGACCACGCTGCCCCAAGGTTTGGGTATGTTGAGCCAGTTCTTGGGTGGATGCAGGACGACGGCCTAAGAAGTGCTTGAAATTAAATTCTGCCAACTTAGCGTTATCCCATTTACCCAAATAGGTCCTGAGATAGAAATCGGAGTGGCCTAAGGCTCGAATAAATTCTCGTACCGTGATATCCCCATTTCGCAAGCGCGATTCAGGTTCACTTAGGCGAGGAGCTTCTCCTAGGTCTTTTTCCCAAACTTGCTTATAGGCAGCCCGCAGAACCAATTCCACCTTAGTGTTTTCACCCAAAGAGTAAATTCTAGGCGCATCTAACTGAGGACGAGCAGGCTGGACGCGATCCCCAACTCCTTGGTCTCCGGTACTCAAACCCCAACCTTTGGCCCCAAAGCTCGGAAAGTTCAGGGTTGAATTTTGGAAGGTCTGTTGACTGAACACCTGGATACTTCCGGCATAGGCTCTAGCGTTGTAGCCATTAGCGGGATCGGAAGTGTAGCGAGGATAGGGAACTACATCCTCACCGAAAACAGCAATGTATTCAGGACTGTTGACCATCGCATCTACGGTAGCTTTTAAGCCCTGCTTAGCCAGCAAATCGTGGTAGGTACTAAGCTCAATCTGGTCCTTCGGTGCTCGTCCCAAGAGGTGCTTGAACAGATACTCCACCACTTTTGTGTTGGGGAAGCGCCTAAAGAACTGAGCGATATAGACGTTAGAGGTGGCTACTTCCCGTACAAACTCGCGAACGGATATATCCCCAACCTTGACTCGGGACTCCGGTTCATTCAGGCGGGCTCCATCAGGCAACGCTCGCTCCAGCACTTGACGATAGATCGCTTGGATGATCGCTTCCCTCTCGGCCTTGGGCTGCTGCAAACTCCAGCGATAAATCCGGCCAGGCTGGGATTGCCCTCCTGCCCGTTTTCCAAAAAGTCCCCCAGGCACGGCTCCAACATTCTTCGACCGCAGCGCAGGCAAATACATGTTCTGGGCTTTTTCAAACGCGTATTGAGAGACGGCAAGCGCTTTCCAGACAGTCACCCCTTGAGTGTAGTTGCTCAAGGAAGGACGGCTTTCCAGTGGGCGCCGGGGAGTTAGTTTACGTAGAACAATAGGCTGCATAAGAACCCCTAACGAGAAAAGCTAAAACCGAGATAGGAAGGCGACAGAGAAGACCAAGACTGCTGAATGAGTTCGTCATTGGTCGCCACAGAGCCGGTATAGGTGCCAATCGGCAGCGTGGGATAACGACGGTAAGGAACCGTATTTTCGCCAAAGAGCGTGAGATATTCCTCACTATTCAGCATGGCATCCACAGCCGCAGCCAACCCTTGGGTCGCAAAAATCCGATTGTAGAGTTGGATTTCGTCCTGCGTTGCAGGCGCACGTCCTAGGAAGTGCTTGAAGTTAAACTCTGTGACCTTCGTGTTGGGATAGGGATCGAAGAATTGCTTGCGGTACGTATCCGATTTACCCAGAGTCCGGATAAATTCACGCACATTGATTTCACCGTTTTTGAGGCGGGATTCCGGCTTGGATAAACGCAGACCTTCCGGAAGATCCCGTTCGAAGACCTGACGATAGGCCGCCAGAATCGCTATCTCCCGATCTGTATAGCTGCTAGAGTCCGTAAGCTTATAAATGGGCAACGGATTACGGCGGGCTCCAACAGTGTAATCATCTCCCCCTTCTCTCAAAGATTTACCCAGTTCCAGGTAGAGCGGTTTGGTTGGATCAATCAGCGTCTTCTTCTTCTGGATATCCGCCAAAGCACGCTCGACCATGGGCATCTTATCCATGGACATACCGGTACGCGCTTTCAGTGGAGCAAAGCTGGGGACAACCAATGCCTTGGTTTGGAAGGTTTGGCGTTCGTACAAGGTCTCAGTATTCGGGAAATTCGCGGCAGGCAAAGTTGGATAACGACGATAAGGAACGACATCTTCCCCGAAGGTGTTGTCATACTCGGGAGAGTCAATGATCGCACCCACAAAAGCTTGGAACCCTTGCTTAGCCAATAGGTTACCTAGATAACGCAACTCAGCTTGGTCCTTGGTCGCTCTACCAAGGAAGTGCTTCAGACCAATTTCGGTAACTTGGGTGTTGGGATAGCGGTCGAAGAATTGCTTACGATATAGCTCAGAATTGGCCACACGACGCACAAACTCGCGCACCGAAATCTCATTGTTGCGAAGCTTGGCTTCAGATTTACTGAAGCTTGTGCTCACACTGTAGCTGTCCATATCCCGCTCGAATACTTGACGGTATACGGCACGCACCAACTGCTCAAACTCAGGACGGGTAAGGTTAGTCGTGTATTTAAAGACCTTGGTTTGGTCACGCTTACGGGAAACCCCTTGGTTAATGCTGGCCTGAATGGAGGGCAGAGAACGAGAAGGCGCAACGCCACGAGCCATCGCCATATCCATGATTGGATTGGCTTTTGCTGCCATCGGTTGTTGCATCGAACCGCCCCGGAGTGTGCGTAGCGCTAGGCCACGGGGACTGACATAACGTTCGTAGGGAACGGTATCTTCCCCATAGACCTCGTCATATTCAGGCGAGTCAATGATGGCATCCACCACCCCATAAAACCCCTTCTTGAAAGCGATGTCATAGTACTTGTTCGTTTCTTGACGTCCGTAGGTGAGACGGCCTAAGAGGTGCTTGTGCATATGCTCGATGGCCTTGCAGACGTAGAGCGGAGTCCAGTAGAGGTTACGGAAGACATCTGATTTCGCTAAGCGACGGACAAATTCCCGTACAGAAATTTCACCATTTTCTAGTTTGATTTCTGCAACCCGTTGTTCCTGTCCTGAGTAGACTGCACGTCCAAATACTTGGAGGTAGGCAGCTCGGATCACTGCCTGCGTAGTACCTTCAACCGTAACAACACCCGCATTTCGAACAATACTCCCAGAACGTTGACTGACATTCTGAGAAAGCTTGAAGATCTTGGGCCCAAGGGTCGATTCCTGTGCCGGCGTGAAGCCCTTGGTACCACGCTCATTCTCAAAAGGAATGCCCGTGCGGATCAAAATACGCTGAACATCTTTGCCAATCAGGGCAGGATGGCTATTTAGGCTCTTGCGCTCTTTGTTGAAAATAGCCCCGAACTGAATTTCCAAGGGGTCATTACCGGCACCATAGGGATGCTGGTTCGGCAGGTTATTGGTGTAGTCAGCGAACAGAGTAATAAATTCAGGCACCTTCCGACGAGGTGCAGCATAGTTATACAGGTTATAGGCAGCTCCCCAATTCCAAGAGGGCTGGGCTTCCTGACCTAGGTCTCGAATGTAGGGAACCGTATCTTCTCCGAATACACGTTGGTACTCATCAGAATCGACCAGGCTGTCCACCAGAGCATAGAGGCCACCAGAAGCAACAATTGAAAAATAGTTCTGCACTTCCGTGCGGGACTCTGGAGCACGACCCAAAAAGTGCTTGAACGCAAGCTCTAGGGCGCGAGAATCGATAAACGGCTCAAAGAATTGCTTGCGATAAAGTTCTGATTTACCAAGGCTCCGGATAAATTCTCGCACCGAAAATTCACCGTTCTTGACTTTAGATTCCGGTTTGGAAAGGAATTGACCGTAGTGTGCTCTAATGTCCCGCTCAAAAACTTGGCGATAGGCAGCTTTGATAGCGATTTCTTTCTGTTCCCCTGTAGTAGTGCTATCAATGCGGAATTTGCGCTTGGCTTGACCAGCCAGCCCGTATATGAACGGTAACTGCAGGCCAGGACGGTCGGGAGTAGAAGGACGAATAATATCGCCCGGAGTATCAGATTTGTCTTCTTCTAAACAGCGCACGATGACATCGAAATAGCTGGCTACCAGAGCCTTATCTTCTTGGGTCTTCAAATAGCCCACCGAAGCCCGACGCATCTCCTGAATAGCGACAATCGTGGCGTCGATCGAGCAAGCTTTCTCTAGGATCTCCCGCAACCCAATGCAGTTGAGCTCGAGGATATTTAGATCGCCTGCCAACAGAGCATAGTTCACATAGCGAAGGAACCAGTCCAAGTCCCGAAGAGACTTTTGCATCCGCTCTGCACCATACAAAGCGATTTTTATGGGTTGAAAGTTAGAAGCAGCGATCGTTTCTCCACTGCTGGCAAAAAGTGACTTGAGCCGTTCTAGAAATCCTCCACGGTCCTCAATGATAACCTCATCTCCAAATCCAGGAGCTCCTTCAGGAGCCTCATTGCGCTTGCGTCCTCCAATGCCGATAGCTTCTTTGGAGCGCTGCATTTGCTGCGGGGCATAGGCCATGGGAGAACCACCTTGGAAAATCCGGGTAGCGGCTCTAGAGACAATGGACTCTGCGTTGCTGATGATAATTTGTGATACGGCAAGGCGCTTTTGAGCATCGTTGAAGTAGTTTTTCATGGACTCCAACTCACCAGAGCTAAAATACCGATCTTCGGTACAGGCTCCGTCAATGGTTTCTACCATTACCGTGTTGAATCTGCGGGGACGGGCCACATTGCTGCCACTCGTTGCCTTAATCGCCATCTGACACTCCCATGAAAACGACGCTTACTATCAGCCTTGGATTATGTTCCTAAAACGACCAAATAGATCCAGAAACATCACAAACCATCACAACTCAAGGAAATGACGGGAGAAGAGTACGTGCGTATAAGCGCAAAATACACCTCCCATACACCAGCCTTGCTTTCACCGATGAACCACCCCAAATCGGCCTACACCTGGGACTGAACGAGGCATTCCTAGGCCTGTGGTCTCTTCTTGGTAACAAGAAACCATAGCCTCCAGGCAAGATCAACTAATAGCAAAGATAAGTTTTGTATACTTTGTGATCCTGATCCTGAAGAGAGTCTGTAATTTTGTCAGTGCCGCGTCATACTGACGTCAAAGCCAAGTGTGATTTCAATTTAGAGTTAGGGAAGGGTACCGTTATGAAACCAGAATTGACGCTCGTAGAAGTTTCAGCGATAACAGGCCGCAGTGTCCGCACCATTCGCCGTTGGATCGCTGACGGTAGGCTAGTCACTATAGCGCGCCATGAGGATGATCCTCCCAATAGCCCTACCTTGATTGCTCAGGAAGAACTAGAACGATTTTTAGATGAAAGCAACCGCATCGTTAGAACTCATGAGCCAGAATGGGACGAACAGTTGATTGAGAAAGTCGCAGCAAGGGTTGTAGAGCATATGCGTCCTGTTCTTCACGAGCTCCGGCGGGAGATGTCATCTTTGGCCTCGAAAGAGCAACTGGAGACCCTGCGAAGAGAGCAGGAATCCTCCAGGCAGATGCTACCAACCACTAACTCATCTCCCCGTTCTGGCTGGCGTAGATTGCTGGGTGTCGATTAAGCCGACTTGGTTGGCAAGTATTGAGCTTCCCAAATGCAGTGGAGGCTCCTATTTTTTGACTATGACTATACTCAGGCCTTAACACAAATTTACAATTTATTCCCCTATCCTTTATAGAGTGACTTGTTAATAGATTTGTCCTCAAAACCCTTACCCAGAGGTGCTTAGCGTAGATATCAGTGACATAAGCCTGACAAATGACAGGGGTGATGTCACCGTGCTGGTGTTTCTCTTCCCCGATTTCAACAGGGCCGTTTATTGGAGTTAGGGAAGGATTTACACGATTTTATTAACGGTGTCGGGATACTTCCTTCGCTACTCAAAGCTGTAGAGGCTCTCCAAGCTTTAAAGGAGCAACTTGCTGATAACGGAATTATTTTTCTATGTATAGTCTTGACTTCGGTACTACCAATACGCTTTTAGGGCGCTGGATTAACACCAACCAGCCAGAAACGCTCATCTTGCCAGGATTAAGTATTCCAAATTTACCGATGATCCCCAGTCTTTTATATGTTCATGATGCTCAACGAGGAAAGGTCAGTGTAGGGCATGAGGTAATCGCTCAAGGTCTGGACAACAGTAGCGACCCTCGGTTTTTTAGTAACTTTAAACGGGGGATCGGTTCATCTGTCCAGGGGTTCACGCCCATCCTGGATGGGGAAGAAGTGACCTTTGAACAAGTCGGTAGTTGGTTTCTTCAACGGGTTTTAGGAACATTAGCCCAGCAAGAAAATACCTTGGAAGATTTAGTCCTGACCGTCCCCGTCAATAGTTTTGAACCCTACCGATTCTGGCTTACGGGTATAGCTCAATCTTTGTCAGCTGCTAAAATTCAGCTTTTGGATGAATCCACAGCAGCGGCTTTGGGCTATGGTCTGCGGACAGAAAATTTAATGCTGGTCATTGACTTTGGGGGCGGTACTTTAGATCTCACCCTCATTCAACCTGCCTTTGCTGATGACCGCCCTGTTGGTTTCTTGGTGAAATGGGGACAGAAGGTTTTAGGCCAAAAAGATCAACGAACCCCCATTGCTAAAGTGCTGGCTAAGGTGGGTCTGAATCTAGGCGGAACTGATGTAGACGTCTGGCTGGCCGATGATTTAGCAAAGGAGCATGACATCCGCCCCCCCCATAGACTCCAGCGTCTTGCTGAACAGATCAAAGTCAGATTGTCCAGCGAAGCCGAGGTAGAAGAAACTTTTGCCGGCAAAGAAGATAGTACGACCCTTACCTATTCCCGCCAACGCCTAGAACAGCTCCTGACCACGCAAGGTTTCTTTGACCAACTATCCGAGGCCGTGGAGCGGATTCATGCCCAGGCTCGACAAAGAGGTATTGAGGAACAGGATCTCACGGCTGTCCTGTTAGTGGGCGGTACTGCCCTCATCCCTTCAGTCCAAGAATGGGTGCGCCAGAAATTTCCTACGCCAAAGATCTATAGTGATCGTCCTTTCGATGCGGTGGTGCAAGGTGCGCTCCACTTAGGAAGAGGCTTCAAGCAAGTTCAAGACTTTCTCTATAACAGCTACGGAATTCGGTATTGGGATCATAAGCAGGCCTGTCACAATTGGCATCCTTTGTTTAAATCAGGAACGCCCTACCCTACGGCAAAGGCTTATGAACTTGTCTTGGGGGCTTCCGTATCCAGTCAGCCCAGCATTGAACTGGTGATTGGGGAGTGGGGAAACTCTAGGGAAGCGACAGAAGTTTTTTTTGATGGGACTCGTCTAGTTACCCGCAAAACCAGTGGAAACAATCCAGACGTCCGCTCTCTGAATGATACGGAAGAAGGCCGCACCATCGCCCGGCTGGAGCCTTTGGGCTTTCCCGGCAAGGATAGGATTAAAGTCCTGTTCCGTGTGGATGAACAGAAAACCCTACGCATCACCGTTAGTGATTTAGAGACACAAAAGGTTCTCTTAGAAGATACTCCTGTCGTAGAGCTTTCCTGAATTCAAATACACCTTTTGGAAGTACATACTAGGCAGAGAATGATTAAGATAGAACCGATGCTCTTCCTAAGAAGTAGCGCACCCCATGTCAATGGAGTATTAACGTTGGTTTGCTTGCCCTTATACTCATTGCCGTTCACTAGACTTCCACGATAGATCAAAGGAATCACTTCCATCATCTCTATGTGCCCTTCCCTCAAACCATCCGGATCCAGCAAGTCTAATCGGTTCAGCCGTCTCTGGACTGTATTTCCCTTAGTCACAATCATGTTTTCTAGCCCAGCACTGGCCAAAGACCCTTTTCGGACAGGCGTGGACGCTCGAGCCATCGGCCCAACCCTGGAAAGTGCCTTTGAGGACTTCTTTCGTACCGGAGAATTCCAAAAGGCCAGTCAAAAACTGACCAAAGCCCAAACAGAAAACCCGAATGAGCCTTTGGTTTACACTCTTCAGGCAGCCCTGGCCTATCAAAATGGTCAACGGGACAAAATGTTGGAAATGACCCAAAAAACCCGTGACGTGGCACAGTCTATAGAATCTAAAGACCCTAGTCGTTCCCATCTCTATCGAGGTATTGCCCAAGGGTTAGAAGGTTCAAGTTATTACCTGAAAGATGGTCTGATTGGTTTGCCTAAAGCCTTGACCTATGTCACTTCCATGTTCTTGGAAATAGATAAGGCCAAGCAGCTTGCTCCCGATGATCCAGAAATCAATCTATTGGTGGGCTATATCGACACGCTCCTGAACAAAT
>JBAUTB010000249.1:0-11969 GCA_049582005.1 Gloeobacterales cyanobacterium
GTGGGTCGGTGCCCGAGTGGTTAATGGGGGCGGACTGTAAATCCGCTGCGCAAGCTACGCTGGTTCAAATCCAGCCCGGCCCACCACAGAGGCTTGAAAGCCTCTAAACCTTTCCAAGAACTAAATAGAGCATTCCAGCTATCAAACCGGAACTAGTTCAGAATAACTTTGCCGGATTCTTGGACTGTTAGAAAGCTGTGATCTGTTTCAGGACCATAACCACGCCTGAGTGTTACCTCTATTTTGCCCGGTGCTACGGTCTTGGCACTAACTTCAATCGGACCACGGTCTGGCCGATAGAAGCTTAAATTGGCGGGTGCTGGAAGGCCTCGTAAATTAGACCTCATATCAGCGTATAGAGGGCGCTCGTCCGTATTTCCGAGTACCTGATAAGAAACGACAGTACCTGTCGCATTGACTAGAGAAATCTCAACTCGGCCAGCGCTCGGACTCACCTTAGCAATAGTTTTACGACTTTCCTCCGGATTAAGGCTTGGTTGAGGGGATGTTGACTCCGAATTTGGATTTACCGAAGGAAGAGGGCTAGGAGTCTCTGCTTTGCTAATTTCTGGGTTGTTTTTGGCAAGAGGAACTGGATTAGAGTTAGGACTATTTCCTTTATCCCCTTCTGTTTGTTTCTTTTCAAGGGTGGACTTGTTTTCCGTCTTGGGGGAAGCAGGAGTAGAAACAGGGGCTGATCCCTGGGCTGCATTTGCTTCGGTCTTTGTACTGGCGGACTCTTCACTCTTTATTAGAGGAGTGGACAGATTAGCTTTTGTTGGGTCTTGTTTTGATGCAGGACTATTGATCTCTGATTTGGCTAGAGCCTCGCTGACAGAGGTTTTAGGTTGTGTTTTAGTTGCTGGAACCTGAGCGGTAGGGATTTGCAACTGAGGGGGAGAAGGAACAGGAACTTCCTTTTTTATATCAGCAGTGGGAGCCTTGGATTCCAGAGGAGACTTCTGGGTCTGACTAAAAGCTTTACTCTCAGGCTGCGATTTGATAGGGGTACCCGCTTCTTGTAGAAGAGCGCGTTGCTTAGCATCTAATAATTGGGATAATTCCGGAGCAGGAGGCTTACTGGTCACAAGAGCATTATTAGCGTCTGGCTTGAACATGATCCAAAAAACAAAACCAGCAGGGAGTAGTAAGGCTGCTAAGGTCACAAGACCACTTATCCAGAGAGGCGAGCGAGAGGTAGAAGGGTCTACTATAGGTTGGGCAAAGACCGAACTCGCCTCCAAAGGTTCAGTGCGGACTTCAGGCTCCTTCTCTCTTGCTGTAATGGGCGTTTTAGGAACGTTAGGCAGGGAAGTAAAAGGATCTTCTTTCAAAGAAGAATTAAATGAAGAAGTAATCGGTTTTGGAGCTTGTGGAATGGCCTCAGCCGATGGTGCAGACTTTGGAGGTTTTGTTGAATGCTTGGGTAGGGGGAAAGCTGACGAAGTATCCAGTGCTTGGAGCACCTCTCTTGCTGAGGAGTACCGCTGGCTAGAGTCGTGAAATACCATCTTTGAGATGATGTTTCTCAGCTTAGGACTCACCTTGGAGGTTATCTCAGCGGGCCAGCGTATTTCACCCGTTTTCGGGTCTCGCTCAATTTCACTGGTTGGCATCCCTGTCAGTGCTTGCAGGCAAATCATCCCAAGGGCATAAATATCGGTGCTGGCTGAAGAGGGACTGATGGTCGGTTCGCTAGACTTAGAGGCCGGCGGGGTGGAAGCCAAAGCCGAAGCTCTCTTTTGACCCATCCCTTGACCACTGATCTCCTTTAGTGCTTTCTCTGAAGCAAAGTTGATAAGCACCCACTTATCAAGTTGCTGATGATGTATAAGATTGTTTGCCTTGAGATTAAGGTGAGACACACCTTTAGCGTGGATAAACTCCAACACATTCAGAATTTCTTTGAGGAGTTTGGTTACCCTCGGCTCTGGGAGGGATTGCTCGTAGAGAATCTCCGTAACAAGAGAAGGGCCAGGAATAAATTCCTGCACCAAGAAAAACTGCTCTTCTTCCTCAAAACAGGCTAGAAATTCGGGTATTTGTTCATGATGACCAATTTTTTGCAAAGTTTCCGCTTCTATGTTGAAGATCCGCCGTCTCACGCTTACTAACCGGGCATTGTCACTCTTTGACTGCAATTGCTTGACAACACAACGAGGGTGTCCGGGACGGTCTTGGTCTTCAGCTAAATAAGTTGTGCCAAATCCTCCTGTTCCCAGGGCAGAGATGACACGGTAACGTCCATTGAGAATTTTCCCCGTTAACATTTTGCTCATGCTCATCTCATTGCTCATAGCCTGTTGACTCAATTGATTGACCATAGCTGACTTCAGTCAGTACCACACGTGTGCTGGCATACCAGCAGAATGTAGAATTGGATACTTTTGGTGATTTAGGATGATTGGAGATAAGGATGTGCATGGTGAAAGCTTATGCTACCTCACTCCAGACGCCTCAGGGAGAACCCTGTTCCTCCAGAAAACTCTGGAACATCTTTACTTCATATGTAGTCTAATCTAAAACGAAGCCAGCAATCGTTGCAACTCAGCCATGTCCCATAGACCTTGATGTACTATAGAGTGAACTGTCAAAAGGATCTCTCCTGACAAGACATAATGAGAAAATTCTCGCAGCAGTCGACGTGCAACTTTACGGATGAGCACGTATTTTTACTGAGCTGTAATGTATTCCAAGAAACAGAGTTATTTATTTTTCGTCCTATTTCTTGATAAGCAAGTAGAATTACTTACAGTCTATTCAAAGCATATTCGCAATAGAAGTGTTCGATCCAAAACAAACCCAATAACAGCTCTTCTACGGCTAATACCAAATTACTTTATTTGTGCAATACGTAATGCATCAGTTGTATAGCTCCATCCTGCCAAGGATGCTATCACTTCACAACTTAATGTTTTCAAAACTGCATATACCCTATCTCTCAATTCTTGCAAGCTTCCATACAACTCCCAACACAATTTATCCTTCATCGTTCTCCAGACACGTTCTATCGGGTTTAATTCTGGGCTATAGGCTGGCTGAAATATGAATATCACATTCTCTGGTATTTCCAACTTGTCGGTCGTATGACATCCACTATTATCCATCTGAATAATGTTTAAACTGTCGGCATACTCCGCTGAAAGTTTATCTATGAATATTTGAAAACAATCACTATCTAAATGTGAAAACTCATAAAAGAAACTCTCTCCGCTCATTGGCTCAACCACTCCATATATATAAAATGTCTCGCGCGACCACTGCACTCTTCCAACAGGTTTTACTCCTTTTAACGTAATCTTTCTTCTCTGGATAGTCTTTAGCCCAAATCGACTTTCATCTTGGCAAAAGTACCGTACTCTCTTGTTTTCAGCAAAACAGCTCTTCAGTAACTCAAGCGCTATTGGCAGTTTTTTTTAAAACCCTCCTGCTCTTTAAGGTCTACTTTACTACTCTGGGGCCTAGGTACTTTTAATTTGGATTTCAGACGATATCTAACGGTCTTGTAAACTACATGATAGGCAGTATCAATATTACAATTCTCTTTTAACCAAACTCTTACTTCGTCATAACTATTGAATCCTTCAGGATCTGCTAAACGATGCTCTAGCCTCTCCAGTGCTTCTTTCGAGATATCTGGCTTTCTACCTCTTCCTCCCTTATCTTCTAATAATTTCTCTAACCCTTCAGACCTATAGGTGTAAAACCAACGAGATAAGGTCGCTTCATCTCTACCTACTGCCTGAGCAAGGTCTCTACGGCTTGTAAGCTTACCTGTTTTATAGAGATATAGCGCTTGAAGCTTTTCTTTAATCCGCGCAGATTTCTCGTGATTCAATAAATCTTTTAGTTCCTTCTCTGTCTCTAAAATCACCAATCTCAGAACGCTAGACATGAGTCTATCCAAACTCTTTCTCTAGCTCTAGTATACAAAGCGCGTTTGAAAAGTAAATTGGTATAACCCTCTTCTGTCACTCTAGGCAGAGAAAATGCTGGAGCCCTTACTGAGTGAGAATCTTTGCTGATCCCTGCAAATTGAGAAAGATGTTAGGAAATAAGGTGTGAAAGACATAGCCTACAGGCTTTTCCAGGGTCTGGTAAGACTTTTTCTTTCCCTCTTTGACAGAAGAGGGATAACTAGATCTCACCAGAAACTTCAGGAAGATCCGATTTTCTCCACAATCCACTATGATCCCTTACGCATCCACTTCAATAGAATTGACATCACATGGGCAAATAAATTTTTGAGTCAACATGACACAAATCAGGCATATCCTCTGGAATCGCTTTTCCAACGCACTAGTACGCCCCAAACGCCTGGCCATTTTTGAAGCCTGTCTGATCGGTCTGGTGTCAGGCTTGGCTGCTCTTTTACTCGGGGAAGGGATTGGTTGGGTGGGTGGCTGGCGACGCACCATAGCTCACTGGTTTCCCGTTTATCTGGCACTACCTGCGATCGGTCTGCTAGGAGGTTTTTTGGCAGGATGGTTGCTGGATCGCTTTGCTCCAGAGGCCACTGGGAGCGGCATGTCAGAAGTCAAAGCCGTTCTGGCAAAAGTTCCTATGCCCCTCAACTTACGGATTGCCCTCGTGAAGTTGATCAGTGCAACGCTGGTTCTCGCATCGGGCATGCCCTTGGGAAAAGAAGGACCAACGGTGCAAATTGGAGCCGCTTTGGCCAATCAACTCAGTCGCTGGTTTCCCACTTCTCCTGAACATCGCCGTCAGTTAATTGCAGCAGGAGCAGGAGCCGGGCTGGCAGCGGCCTTTAATGCTCCCATTGCGGGAGTACTGTTCGTGATTGAAGAATTGCTCCAAGATGTCTCAGGCATTACCTTGGGAACGGCGATTCTGGCATCCTTTATTGCGTCCATTGTTGCTCGTATCTCCGGCTCTCACAGCCTGAACTTGGATTTGCAGCTAATAGCGGGGAATACCAGTTTTTCAGCCCAGGAAATCCCCTTTTACTTGCTACTGGGAATTTTGGCAGGGCTGTTAGGGGCTTTGTTTAACCGGAGCATTTTGGGCAGCCTATCTTTCTACCGCCGCTTTCTCAACGTCAGTTTGCCTTGGCGCATTGGGTTTGCCGGATTGATCACAGGAATTGCGCTTTCTATCCTGCCTATAGCATTGCGAGATCATGCTGAACTGCGGCAACTCTTGCTAACGGGACAAATTAATTGGCAACTGGTTGCATCCATGTTTTGCTTTCAGTTTCTGCTGATCCTAATTACCTATGGCTCTGGCGCGCCCGGCGGGTTATTAGTTCCCAGCATGACGTTGGGGGCAGCCTTGGGCTATCTGATCGGCACCTGGGAATATCATTGGCTGGGACTGAGTGCGGCAGAGACCTACGCCCGTGTTGGAATGGGAGCCTTTTTCTGTGGTGTTGCCCGTGTGCCAATCACCGGGATCATTATCGTATTTGAGATGACCACTGACTTCAATCTGGTCTTGCCGCTGATGATTGTTTCGGTAACTGCCTACATGGTGGGAGAGTTGGTCGAAGCGGGTTCCCTCTATGATCAATTGCTGGAATTCAAAGGTATTCACCTGGCTAAAGAGGAAGCACCCCAGGCACCCTGGGCTGAGCTGACAGCGACTGATGTGATGCAGCGCCGAGTAGAAACGCTCTCCAGCCAATTAAGCCTAGAGGAAGCCTTACAGGCATTTTCTCGGTCATCACACCGCGGCTTTCCAGTGCTAGATAACGGTAAATTGGTTGGTATCTTGACCCAGAAAGATATCGCCAATAGTAATGCTCAGTTGGGGCTAACGGGCAACTGCACCGTGGCAGACGTCATGACTCCGGAACCCGTCACCACTAGCCCAGATGATACCCTCGCCCATGTTTTACATCTGTTGAACTACTACAACTTAAGCAGTCTACCCGTCATTGAAGGACGCCGTTTGGTAGGCATTATCACCCGCAGCGATATCATTCGAGTGGAGGCAGCCCATTTAAGTGGTGAAGAAAATCTGACAGGTCCTAAAGCTGCCCTATCTCATGTGATCTATCAGACGCGTTCACCGGAAACGGGGCAGGGACGTATCCTGGTGCCCTTGAGTAATCCCAAAACTGCCAATGTTTTACTGGAGATGGCCGTAGCTATTGCCCGTGATCGCCACTATGAAATCGAATGCCTACATGTGATTGTGGTGCCTCAGCATCAGTCTCCAACAGAGGCAACGGTCAGTACAGTCACTGGTCAACGGTTATTGCAGTCAGCCATGGAATTAGCTCAGGTATGGCATATTCCCATCCACACCCAGATTCGAGTTGCTCATGACCTATCCAGTGCAATTCTACAATCTATTAAAGAGCGCCACGTTGATCTGGTGCTGATGGGCTGGAAAGGCAATACAACTACGCCCGAACGGATCTTTAGCCGAGCCGTCGATACCATCATCCGGCAGGCACCGTGCAGTGTAGTCCTGGTTAAACTCAGTGGTCAGTCCCATTTCGACCGCTGGTTGGTACCGATCGCGGGGGGGCCAAATGTTCAGACGGCAATCCAACTTTTACCGACGCTAGCAACCTTGAGCAAAACTCCAAAAATTAAACTATGCCAAGTATTTGCACCCGATAAAACTGAACCGGATACTACGACGCTGGAAAAAGCCACTCAGGTGCTCAAGCAGCACTTTAATGGTGCGGTAACAACGACCTTAATTCGTTCTAGCTCCATCTCTGACGCTATCTTGGATTGTGCCAAACAGAATCATAGCGAAGTAATTATTTTAGGGGCTAGCCGTGAAGGGATGTTGCAACAGGTTCTGCACGGTAATATTCCAGCAGCTATTTCCCAAAGTAACGATCAGACAGTGATTCTAGTGCGGGGAAATGTATGACCGACAACAAAACTTGTATTGAGGTATACACTTATTCACAGCTAAAAAATTGGCTCTTATTTTTCTTTTCCCAGAGGTAATAGAGAGGATTCTATTGCCAGCAATTAGGGATTGCTATTGAGGCCTTCACTTTGTCTCCTCACCTCTTCCACCCGACTGACGTCGAATATGAGGGTAAAAGGCTCTCCCATTTCCCGGTTGACAAAATCTTCCAACAGGCCGACCTGTTTAGGGGTAATCGGTTCCCGGGTGCGAACGGTCAGGTTGACTTCCGGGGGATTCGCCAGCCAGTTAGTATTAACTTGAACCAGCGCCACCTGCTGAAACGTAATCGTGCGCGTCAACAATGCTCGTTTTAGGCTCGTTTCTAGCTGCGCTTGCCTCACAAGTGCAATAAAATTCAAGCCCAGCGGAATCAGCAGCGCAACGGTTAGGAGTACCCCCCAAAGCAAAGCTGCTTTAGCTCTAGGGTATGCCGCATACCCAACCAGGAAAAAAATAACCATGCACGATAAGGTGATCCCTAGCAAGTTGGTGAGGTAGAGCAAGGTGGCTCCCCAACTCAGCACCCAGTTACCCTGAGACAACCCCAGTCCCACGACACAAATAGGTGGCATCAGGGCTACTGCGATTGCGGTTCCTGCTAGCGTGCCCGATATTTTCGGCTCGATTTTGGCATAGCCGCTGATGGCTCCTGCCGCTACAGCAATGCCCAAATCGAGCAAAGTCGGTTTAGAACGGCTAAGGACTTCACTGCCAAAGGTTGGAATGCCCGTGAGATAACCGAGGCCCCAAGAGATGCTGATAGATAAGGCTGTTCCTACGATAACGGCGATCAAGGCTCTACGAAAAAGCGCCAACTCGCCTTCCAGGGCGGCGAAGGCTAAGCCCCGAATCGGTAGCATTAAGGGCGCAATAATCATGGCCCCAATAATGACCGCCGCACTATTGGAGAGCAAACCAAGCGTTGCGATTGCGCAAGAACCCAAGATCAACACCAGATAGGCTACATCCAGGCTGGATTCTTCCTGTAACTCAGCTTGCACAACCTCTCTTTGAGGGGGCTGGAGCTGCTGTTGAACAAAGTTCTGAAACTGTTGCCGTGCTCGAACCGCTAGCCTCGCCATCTTACTCATCGTGACTCACTCCCAGGCTCAGTCAGTTCCAGAAGACTGCAATCCAAACCTTACCAATATAATCATTCCGGCTTGCCTGTAGGGTGATCGATGAAAAATTGTGAATCTACTGAAATCAAACTCTATCCCTAGGTGATCTTGCCCTATGGAGACGCTATAGGTAGAATTTCTCCAGGAGACAGAGTATATCTGTCCATATGCGAAAAGCGCGGGTAGGTCCATGTACCTCAAGTGTTTGGAAGTTGACCACTTTAAATCCTTTGGTTCCTACGTAAAGATTCCGCTCCACGACGGATTTACGGTGGTTTCGGGTCCCAATGGTTCAGGAAAGTCAAACGTCATTGACTCCCTACTCTTTTGTCTGGGCCTTTCCAGCACTAGAGGGATGCGGGCTGAAAAACTTTCAGACTTACTGCACCAAGGGGCAACCCGAGGCGAAGCGATTGTGACGGCTACCTTCGCTATTCCCGAAGAAAATGGTTCAGAGCGGGAGTGGCAAGTACGGCGTAAGCTCAAAGTGAATGGTCAGAACTATGCCAGCACCTATTATATGGACGACCAGCCCTGTACCCTGACAGAACTACATGAAGCTTTGGCCCAGCGACGGATCTATCCTGAAGGTTATAACGTAGTGCTCCAGGGAGACGTCACCGGAATTATCTCCATGAATAGCCGAGAACGTCGGGAAATCATTGATGAAATGGCTGGAGTAGCGGCGTTTGACCGCAAAATCGATGCAGCCCGTCGCGAACTGGACGAAGTCGAAGTCCAAGAAGACCGCCTCAAAGTTATTCAACAAGAACTCCAAGATGCTCAGACCCGCTTGGCCGAAGAGCAAAAGAAAGCCCAAGCCTACAAGCAGTTGCGTTCTGATATGGAACAATTAGACCGTTGGGAAAGCATTCTCATGGTTCGGGAGCGGGTGATGCATATCGCTCGCCTGACCACACAAATTGCCCAAGATGAAGCCCAACTGAAGCAGAGGGCTAAGGAACTCAAGCAGCTTGAGGTCCAGATTGCAGAGCAAGAGGCCCTGCTCGAGAAAGCCAATCAGCACATCAAAGAGATTTCCGAACAGGAACATCTCCAGCTACAAACGAAACTAGCGCAGCACAAGGCTCAGTTGAACCAGTTGGAGCAATCCTTCCAAAGTCTGGAGCAGCAAAAGCAGGAACGCCAGAGACTCCTCCGTAAGTTTGCGGCCGACCGTGACGAATTGGACATCCAGCAGATTAGTTATCAAGAGCAGATGCAAAACCAGGCCGCGCTCCTGGCTACCTGTCAGCAGCGGGTAGAACAAGACAAGACGCGGTTAGACCAAACCCGTCAGCGCTTGCAAGAGGTATCGAGTTCTTCTGCCCAATGGCTTCAAGAACAAGCCCAGCTCCGCCAAATCTTGGAAGAACAACAAGCCCTTTACCAACCGCTTTGGCAACAAAATACGCAACTAGCCTCTCAGATCGAGCAAGGGGAAAACAAGTTAGCAGAATACACCCAGGAAAAACAGTATTTAACACAGGTCCTAGCAGAACAAAGCGAAACCCTCAGTCAACTGGACCAAGCCCATAGCAAGGTCATCGGACGCTTAGAGCTTCTCCAAAATGAACTGACCGAACAACGTCAAGCTTCCCTCACCGAAACAACAACCCTCCGCCGTCTGGAACAAGAACAACAAGAAAAGCGCCGTCAGCTTGACCGTTTGGAAGCGCAACTCAATGTCCGCCAAGAGCAGGATGGCGATCGGGCGATACAGGTGATTCGCCAAGCCAATTTGACAGGATTCTTGGGGACAGTCCGGGAATTGGGGAGGGTGGAGCAGACCTATGAACTGGCACTCTCGATTGCGGCAGGCGGTCGTCTGAACTACGGAGTCGTCACCGATGAAGAGTCGGCAAGCCAGGCGATTGCCCTCCTAAAGCAGCAACGGGCAGGACGGGCTACCTTTCTTCCCCTCAAGCGGATGCAGCCTGCTCGCTATCTGCCTGTATTCAAAGAAGAAGGCCTGGTAGACTACGCCATCAATCTTTTGGAATTCGAGGACCGTTTCGCCGATATTTTTGCCTATATCTTTGGAGATACCCTCGTTTTTGATGACCTAGCCCATGCCCGTCGTCACCTGGGTCGCTATCGCATCGTCACCCTCGAAGGCGAATTGCTCGAAAAATCGGGGGCAATGACGGGAGGAAGTATTCAGCGCCAATCTCTGCGGGGATTTGCCAAACTAGAACAATCTGATGAAGTGCAACAACTGACCAAGCGCTTAGAAGATATCAATGTGGTGGTGCAAGCGCTCCAGCATAGGCTGCGTCAGCATACAGAGAAGGTAGAGAGCCTGCAGCAGGATATGTATGCAGTTCAACGGGAGCAAATGCAGCTTGAGGGTAAAAAAGACCAATTGGAGAGAGAAGTCCAGACTTCTACCACGCGACAAAACACCCTGGACACCTTGATTCAGCAGCAGGAAGTGCTCTTAGAAAGCCAGCGGGCTACCCATACGGAGTTGGAAAGCAAGCTCCATCCTCTAGCTTCGGAAATTACCCGCTTGCAAGAAGCCTTGAAAGTTTTAGAAGCAGACGCGACTCATCAGTCGTGGCAAGCGATTCAACAGCAGGCGCAAGAACTGGAGTTGGAGCTAGAGTGCTCCAAGGTGCAAGCGCGGAATATAGAAGCGCAACTCCAGACCCTACAGCTAGATCAAAAGCTTTGCCAGGAGAAAATTCAGCACTTAGAAGAACGGGTTGCTCAAATTAACCTGGAGGAAACCCAGTATGCCCAGAAATCTCAAGGCTTCCAAAGCCAAAAGCTGCACATTCAAGAACAAATACAGGAGCTCCAGCAACAGGCGAATGCATTAGATCAACATCTCAGGGAAATTAAACTCTACCGAGATGAGCAAGAAAAGCAGCTTCGGGTCTTAACAAAGCATCGGCAACAGGAAGAATGGAACCAGCAGCAACTAGCCGAAAAAGTCCAGCAAGAACAACAGCAATTAAGTCAACTCCAGTCTGCATCAGCAGAAGGCACAACCGCAGAGCAAGAAGAAATTCCTGAAGATTTGACCTTGGACGAGCTGCAAAATCAGCGTCAGAAAAAGCAACGCAAGATGGTATCCCTAGAACCTGTAAACATGCTGGCTATTGATGAGTACGCCCGGGTTACAGAGCGTCTTGATGGCTTGACGGAAAAGATGGAGACCTTGCAGCGAGAGCGTACAGAGTTGCTCTTGCGGATTGAAAACTTTGATACGCTCAAATTCACTTCTTTCATGGAAGCTTTTGATGCCGTGAATGCGCACTTCCAGATGATCTTTGAAAGGCTTTCCGATGGAGATGGTTATCTCCAATTAGATAATCCAGAGCGTCCTTTTGAAGGGGGTTTAACCTTAGTCGCCCATCCAAAAGGGAAGAAAGTCCGGCGCTTAGAATCAATGTCTGGAGGAGAAAAATCTTTGACAGCCCTAAGCTTTATCTTCGCCCTTCAACGCTATCGCCCTTCTCCTTTCTATGCCTTTGATGAAGTCGATATGTTTCTCGATGGAGCGAACGTGGAACTATTGGCGAATATGCTCCAATCGGAATCACGCACGGCTCAATTCTTGGTGGTCTCTCTCCGGCGTCCGATGATTGAGCGGTCAGATCGTACGCTTGGAGTCACCCTCGGAAGTGATGGACGCTCCAAGATTTTGGGAATGAAGATACGGGCAGGAAAAGCTGCGGCTATTGCTGTTTAGAGAAGATTTATTTCCACTAAGAAATGACCATAATCATCGGGATTTCCGCATCTTCTCTGTGCGGGTTGACATGTACCATTATCAAAACCTAAATTCATAGGCTAGTGGATTCAGGCACGAGCGTAGGACTAACAAATTAGAGGAGAACGATCTAAACCCCGCCTGAGATGTAGTTGATTACCTTGGGAGTTCCATTGCACTTCATCGAAGATTTGTTTCATGAGGTAGAGTCCTCTGCCGCGTTCACAGTC
>JBAUTB010000250.1:0-11411 GCA_049582005.1 Gloeobacterales cyanobacterium
ATCTGGATAGCGCCAATGACTTTCTGGCGCAGGTCATAACTATAAGGTTTTGGCATGGGTTCACCGAATAACAGCAGGCACAAGATTACCTCTAGTCTACGTCCTAAGCCTCATGGCTGTTGCTATATCTCTAAATCTAATGAATGTTTTTCCTGAAACTTAGGATTTACCTGATTATTAGCAAACGTCGAACTAATGATATTCAATTTTTACAAAAATGTTATGTTCGCTTAGCGTGCTAGAAGGAAGACCCCCCTGTGTCCCCCCTCAAGGGGGGATGGCCACTCACTGCTCAAATATTATTTTCAGCAGGGGGTCTCTACTGAAACGTTCTATGTAGTTGTGGGATTAGTATAAAACAATTTAGAAGTTTGGCAATGAGAGCATTCTGAGTAGAATTGAAGACCGCTCTTCCGAGTTTTTTCCTTTCCACCACAGCTTTTACAGATAGATTTTATAGTGGTATTTTTTTCACAATCAAGACACTTGAAATAATAGTTATAACCATATTCTATGCGTAAATTTACACTCTTACAATAGGCGCATACTTGTACTGGCTTAACTTGAATATCCTTTCCTGTCTGTTTTTTTATAACTGAAGGCTGACTATAGGAAGACTTATCTTTATGCTTAGATGGTTCCGAAACATCTCCTTTTGAGTTCCATGATTTGAATGATGGTTCCGCAACCGGAATTTTTTGAGGTGATGCCTGATGAGCTAATGGCTTATTTTTTGCAATTAGGAACTTACTTATATTTGCTATCTCATCCTTTGTGAAGATGTAGCCTCCACTTAAATCTAGGCTAAGAACTCCACTAGTTTTGTGCCATCTGTCAAAAATTAACCGTACCCTATCTGAGACTTGATCTGCCTTACATACTTCTGGCAAAGAGACTGACTTAGGACGCTCGACAATTCCAGAATCGGATATAGCGACGATAATATCTAGGGGCATAGCCCTAAAGGATGCTTGGGGTCCCATGACTCCAAAGAATAGTTTCCCTAATAAAGTGCTGGCATTTTGATTTAGATATTTCCTAAGAAACTCACCCTGCCTTTTAGCTTGCTGGATAGGCGATGGCATTCCCTTCGCAGTATTATCAAACCATCGAATCCACTCTTCACACTCATTGATTTCTACTTTGGTAGTTACACTTTTACTCTCGATGATGATCATTCCGTACTTATGAAGAATCAAATGATCTATCTGTGCCACATCATGATTATTTTCAAAGCGGAGATTATTGAATACGAGGATATCTTTGTCATCTACGAAGGCTCGGCGGAGATAAAAGGCTAGTTGTTCTTCTGCCGCGCGGCCAGCTTTTTCAAATTTATCTTCGGAAATAAATGGATCTAGCCCTTTGAGAATCACCGTCAGCACCTCGCCATACCTCGCTATGGAGATAGTTTTCCCCTCACCCATAAAAAATTCTCACGATCCAACTGCAAAAAACCCTGGATCCAGCTATGGATCTAGGGTTTCAGAAGACAGTCTTTTCTTACTTTTTCAGCCAGCTCATCATCGAGCGTAGTTCCGTCCCAACCGATTCGATGGGATGTTCTGCTTCCCGACGACGCATTGCATTGAAAGCCGCTTTACCGGATTGATTTTCCAATACGAATTCCTTTGCGAATTGCCCTGTTTGGATTTCGTTTAGGATCTTGCGCATCTCTTTGCGGGTGTTGTCATCCACCAAGCGAGGACCACGGGTTAGGTCGCCATATTCAGCTGTATTGGAGATAGAATCCCGCATCTTTGCCAATCCACCTTCAACAATCAAGTCGACGATGAGCTTGACTTCGTGTAAGCACTCGAAATAGGCGAGTTCTGGCTGATAGCCTGCTTCTACCAAGGTTTCAAAACCAGACTTAATCAAGGCCGTCAAGCCACCACACAGCACTACCTGCTCCCCAAAGAGGTCGGTTTCGGTTTCTTCACGGAAGGAGGTTTCCAAGATTCCAGCCCGTGTACCCCCAATGGCCTTGGCATAGGCCATCGCAATGTCGCGAGCATTCCCCGAAGCATCTTGATAGACCGCAAACAGACAAGGAACACCCTTCCCTTCTTGATACTGACGACGGACCAGGTGACCAGGTCCTTTTGGAGCAACCATGATCACATCGACATCACTTGGAGGAACAACCTGAGAGAAGTGGATATTAAACCCATGGGCAAAAGCCAAAACCTTACCAGCAGAGAGATTGGGGCGAATCTCCGCTTCAAAGATTTGCTTCTGTGCTTCATCGGGTAGCAAAATCATGATTAAATCTGCTGCGGCGACTGCATCGCCTACGGATTTGACGGTCAATCCTTCTGTTTCCGCTTTAGCGGTAGAACGTGAACCCTTATAGAGGCCGATGACTACGTTCGCACCAGAGTCTTTGGCATTGAGGGCATGGGCATGCCCTTGAGAGCCATAACCAATCACGGCAATCGTCTTACCTTTTAAATAATCGAGGTTGGCATCCTCGTCGTAGTACATGCGGGCCATAACACAATCTCCTGGGGTCAGATATAAATCTTACCGGATGCTGGTAATTGCGGTTCGGAAGCGCTTCAAGAATAGAGCCAGGGGATGGGTAAAATAGAATCTGCCCTGTTTTGTACCGTAAGGATAATTTCTCATGACTAAAGGATTCGGCCAACTTTCAGAGGCCCTCAAAAAGGCAAAACAAGTTCAAGCCAATGCAGCCAGGGTCCAAGACGAATTGGCTGAAGCCATAGTAGAAGGTAGCAGTGGCGGTGGTTTAGTCACTGTGACCATGAGTGGTAACCAAGAGCCCTTGAGCCTTTCGATCAAACCCGATGCGCTCAAAGAGTCCCCAGAATTTGTAGAGGACCTGGTGCTTTCTGCATTTAAAGATGCCTACAACAAATCGGCTGACCTGATGAAAACCAAAATGTCAGAACTTACCGGTGGTCTGAGCATTCCTGGTTTATTCTAAAACCGCCCGTTTCGGGCCAACATTATGTATACTCGCCCTCTTGCTCGCTTGATTGAGCAGTTTCAGCGCCTTCCTGGCATTGGCCCTAAAACTGCTCAACGGCTAGCTTTCCATGTCCTAAAACGACCCAAGCAAGAAGTTCAACAACTTGCCCAAGCTTTGATCGACTGTACCGAACAGGTGGGAACCTGCACCCGCTGCTTCAATTTATCGGTGGACCCGATCTGTGAACTCTGTAGCAACACAAATCGGGATTTAGCTTCCCTATGCGTGGTTGCTGAACCTAGAGACTTAGTCGCGCTAGAAAAAACCCGTGAATATCGGGGTTACTATCACATCTTGGGCGGGTTGATCTCTCCTATGGATGGCATTGGTCCCGAACAACTCCACATCAAAGAACTGATTCAACGGGTCAGCACTGATGAAATCCAGGAAGTAATTCTGGCGATTAATCCTAGTGTGGAGGGGGAAACCACCACCCTCTACGTCGGTAAACTCCTCAAACCCTTCACCCGCGTCACGCGCATTGCCTTTGGTCTACCCATGGGTGCAGATTTAGAATATGCCGATGAGGTGACTTTAGCCCGTGCTCTAGAAGGTCGCAGAGAGATCTAAGAATTCTTGAGTCTCCCAACAGTTATCTTGACGTCATAAATTGATGGAAGCATTCAAAATCAGTATCAATGAGGAGCAGCAGTGCGTGTCCATTATGATTGCTATGGATCCTGGGTTTCGAATTCGCCACTGACGCTCTTAAGCCCTGATTTGTGCCAGTGATTTAAGGTTGGTGAATGCGCTACTGGTTGGGACGTTTACTCACCGCGCTGAAAATTATTGTAGTATATTCCTTGATATAACAGTTGCGTAAACGAATAAGCCAAAATTAAGGGGGACATGAGTTTCTCGAAAATGTTGTTTTGAAGAGGATTCTAGCTTCCTCATAGTCTACTCAGCTACTTAGGAATATTCTATTGTCAGTTACCTATCGCCCTAGAGTTTCTATTGTTCTTCCGACCTACAACGAAGCGGAAAATATAAAGAATGTGGTCAGGAATCTTGATACCCTCCTAAAGAATAGTGCCTATTTATATGAGCTGATCTTAGTAGATGATGACAGTCCTGACGGTACTTGGAAAATAGCTCAGAAATTAGCCAGTGAGGATTTTCCGAATCTACGCGTGATTCGCCGTCTAGGTGAGCGCGGACTAGCCACTGCTGTTCTACACGGTTGGTCTGTAGCAAAAGGAGACTTCTTGGCAGTGATTGATGCAGATGGTCAGCATCCTCCTCAAACTCTGCTTGAACTTATCGATTGTCTTGCGCAAGGAGCTGATATTGCAGTAGCTTCCCGCCATGCCGAGGGAGGTGGTGTTAGTGACTGGAGTTTCCTCCGCCGATTCCTTTCTCGCGGAGCTCAAATAATCGCTTTGTTCTTAGTGCCCTCGGTCGCTCGTCAAGTTAGCGACCCGATGTCTGGTTTTTTTGCGCTCCGTCGTGCGGTTATCCAAGGACGCGAGCTGGATCCGATTGGCTATAAGATCCTGTTGGAAGTATTGGGGCGGGGTAATTACACGAATATCCGCGAGGTCAGCTACGTCTTTTTAGAGCGGGTAGGAGGAAAAAGTAAAGTCACCAGAACCCAGTATTGGGAGTACCTTCAGCATTTGGTCCGCCTAGGACAGCAGACTGGAGAAATTTATCGTTTCTTGAAATTTGGATTGGTAGGGGTGTCAGGGGTACTAGTAAACCTAATTGCCCTCTGGTTGCTAAAAGAGAAGGCCGCTTGGCCTTTGTGGGAATCAGGGATAGGAGCGGTAGAAATATCTATCATTAGTAACTTTTTATTGAATGATAACTGGACTTTCCGTGCTGAAGCACAACGTTCTCCGGGGATTGTTGCCTGGTTAACTCGTCTACTAAGATTTAACTTGATATGTGCCGTTGGAGCTATCTTAAATGTAGTCTGCATGCTCCTGTTAACGCAGCTATTAGGGATGTATTACCTAATCTCTCAGCTTGTGGCTGTAGGTATAAGTATGTTTTGGAACTATACCCTCAATGCTATCTGGAACTGGCAAACAAAAACTAATATCAATCAACCATCTTTGGCACGGCGGGCATGGACAGGTGTTCGTGCAGCTCTAAACTCTAATAATTGATTCTATACCTTGAGTTTTTTAACCTTATTAAGGCGACGATTTCAAACCATAAGGTCGTGGATAAGGTCTTAGCAATTTTTTCGCATAATAAACATTAAAAACTTGTACGACCTCGCCTCCCCGTCGAATCGGGACTGTCCCAATCTTTTGAATGGAGCGGAAATAGCTGCCATATTTTACGTTTATATCTTCGCCTTGCTCAAAAAGTTCAGAGCTAATATAGAGAGCATCTTGATTCAGCCCTTGCGTATCTTTTGACCAAAAAGCAAAGCCACGAGGGTCTGGATCAAAACAAGTAATCATTTTTTGACCTAGAGGTTCCAAGGCCATAGCAATCTGTCCTCCTAGAAAAAACCTATTGGTAAAGATAAAGTCAGCCTTAGCTAAAGCTGTTCTTAAGACAGGTGATTGGATAAATCCTTGGCGAAGTTGCTGGATATCAATTAATTGGGTTGAGTTATCATCTTTAGCCGGCAAAAATCCACCTCCTAGGGCATACTGACTAGGCTTTTGTATGATTCCCCAGGTTACGTGCGCTAGGGCAAAAAACATGAGTGAGAGGATCAAAATTGCTGAACCTTGCAACCAATATCGAACGCGTCGTGGAAACTTAGTTTCCCAAATTGCTGTTTGCTGTCCTAACAGTAAAGTGGCTCCGAAGAATCCTGGCATGGGCCAACTAGGAAGCACGGGCTGATATCCACCGATGAAGGTAAACCACAAAATTATGGGTAAAGACACCCATAAAATCATCCGTTGTTTTTGACTAATATCTTGCTCTGCAGGGATCAGTTTTGGATTAAATATCCTTACTATTTGACTTCCTGCTGATTTTAGGGTAACCCACCAGAGAGGTAGCCCTAATGTTGGGAACAGATAACCTGAACCCATTAAAAAAGTAGCACTAAACTCATTAAAATTGAACATTTTATTAGGAACTACTCGTCCTGATTGATAGCGAAAAGATGCCCAATCATGACTCATATTCCAAAATAATACCGGTGAGATAGTGACCAAAAATAAGGTGATACCTAGCCCAGTCCAAGGAGAAAATAAAGCAGATCGATGACGAGGACTAGTCAAACAAAAACCGACTAGTCCTGCCCCTAAAATCGCGCCGTGATACTTCCCTAAAAATGCCAATCCTACCAATAGGCTAATAATGGCTAAGCGGTAACTAGGACGGTATATTTGGGACTCATGGAAGAACTCACGAGCAGCCATGTATAAAGCTGCTGACCAAAAGAACATTAAGGGGACGTCTGGTAAAGTTAAGGTGCCAAAACACATTTGAAAAATTGGAATAACTGTTGCAAGAGCTAGGGTCCAAGTAGCAACTTTTTTAGAAAATAACTGGGCACTTGTGAAATATAAAAAGGTAAGTGTACCCGTGTATAAAACTAGGGAACCTATGCGAATGGTGAGCTGTGAAACTTCTCCCGTGAGCCATGGTCCTAAACCTGTTGTGAAAGCGACTAGAGGTGGATGATCAAAATAACTCCAATCAATATGCAGGGTATAGAGATAGTAATAAGCTTCATCGAAGCCAGGATATAGAAAAGTAGCAATAACAGCTCTAACCAATACCCCCCCCAATAATAGAAGGATAAGAATCTGATTATCTTTATCGGCTAGCCATGATTTTGTCTCTAACATTAATCTCTCTCTGCGTACCGCCTATTATTTCATTTAATGATGTTCTTTGACTTCGACGGGCGTAATGAGGATGTTATGCCGTGGATGACTGGATAATGTAGAGCCAATAGTCCATACCTCATGGGAAATCATGTGTGGTGGGGTAGAGTACAAAGCCCCTAATCCAAAGTCCGGGAAGATAGAGCATCGTCGGACCTATTTTCCGATTCCCTATGCTAAATTACCGGTAATCGGGACAAAAGGGGCAGCTTTGGTCACCTGGGGAAAGCGAAAGGGAGAATATCCCGATCTCGATATTCCCTTGGGCGGTTGGGCTCGGCTGGACAGTCTGGAAGCAGGCCGCTGGGATCGGTTTGTTCCTCAGCATGTCGTCATTCCTGTTCGCCAATTCATGGAAAAGAATCGCCAAGGCTCTTCTCAGTGGTTTTTATTGGAGGCGGCTCAGGTACTCCGTGGAATTGGAATTCGGGCCGGAGGAACAGGCTTTGTCTACGTCGTCACGGTACCCGGAGATGATTCCTATGAACGGATGCCCTATCCCCTCCATCTCAATCGAGCTAAGGAATGGGGAAATTTTATATGGCCCGAGAAATTACCCTGGCTAGATCAAGGTTTCAGCGATTAAGGTTTTAACAAGGCACTCCACACTTTGCGCTTGTTGTCCCAGAAAGGAGCTGGTGTGGTACCAATGATATCCGGTCCCCAATAGTGATCCGGGAATTCTGGGCTAAAAGCCATCAAGATATCGCCTTCCTGAACCACAAGAGGATTTTCACCGAGGGATAACTCCACGCCTTCGGCACTCCCTTCCTGTGGTTCGTAATCCCAGAAAGCTCCTGCTACAGAACCATCTCGCTTGGTCAGGACAACCCTGACCTTCAAATCCGTGGTGTTCCCTACGCGCAGAGAGCCTCTACGCCCTGTTGTAGTCGGGGTAGATACATTCTTGGCGGGGTTAGCCGTGATGGTGGTAGAAGCAGCAACCGATTCAACTCCCCTATTCACGGTTAACGTCCACATTTTTTTCTTGCTGTCCCATCCCAGGGGAATATTGCTGCGCCCCGTAATGTATGGCCCCCAAAAATTGCGTGAGCCATCCATGGCAATCACCGCCACCACATCCCCAAGAGAGAGCACCAAAGGTTTCTGGTCTACTTTCAGACGCATATCTTTGCCCCGGCCCTCCCGAGAAGAAAAATTCCAATAGCTTCCTTGGGTAGTTCCATCCTTACGGGTCAAGATTACCTGGATAGGGGTGCCGCTCTGGTTAAAGACCTGAATTTCTCCCGATGATTGCGTGTCTTGGGTTGCAGACACAGGCGTAGCAGCTCCTAGACGTACAGATTGCGTTTGTCCTACCTGTAGAACCGAACTCTCTCTTATCCTTTGAGGGTTAGGAGGTAAGGGGGTAGCGCTCGCTGTGCTCAAAAGAGTTTGACTGACCAGAGCCAAAAACAGCCATGAAATCTGTTTCACAAAGATTCTTCCCGCTTTCGTACGATAGTTTGGATCCGCAGGACGCGGCCTGCGATTTCAGAGGCTACCCTAAGGGCGTGGGTCTTTACCTCCGTTGGATCTACGATCCCGAGCTGCCAGAGATCCGTGATATTCCCCGTCTCTTGGTCAATCCCCAAGTGTGGATTTTGCTCTATTCGTTGTTGGGCCAAGACCTGGGCACTTTTTTCCAGCGGCGCGTAGCCAGCATTACTCAGCATTTGCTCCAAGGGGCGACTTAAGGCCTCTAGGACAGATTGGATGCCGAACCGTTCCAAGGTTTGGGTTTGCTCTAAAAGTTGTTGCACAGCAGGACGACACGCTACTTCTGCAGCTCCACCACCCGCCACAATACCCATACGCAATGCAGCCTGTACTGCCCCACAACTATCGGTAGTTACCCGCACGTTCTCAGCCAGGACTTCATTGGAAATAGCTCCAACCTGCAGGGTTACCGTCGGCTCTCCAGCCCCTTCAGTAAAGAGGAGGCGGGCCTGTTCTCCCGAATAGCGAGCTTGGGCTTTGCCTAAAGGAAGATTTTTTGAGGCCAGTGCCCTACGGGTGATAGGAGCAGCTCCTGTGAATCGGCAAATCCGCTGCCAATCGCGTCGACTGACCCGTTCAAAGGCCAGAACACCCAACTGATTCAAAACGTCTAAGGCCGCAGGGTCAATACTTTTCTCCGCCAGGAGGACTACAATTCCTCTGCCCGATAGGTTTTGCAGAGCTTCACGGAAACGGTTTTGGGCAGCCAGGTACTGGTTAAATCCACTTTCTGTACCCAAGGCCTGAGGGTCTAAACTTTCAGGCTCTAGGGCATCGGCTATCACCAAAACTCCACCCGCTTTTTCCCAAGAGATCAAGGGAGGATTAAGGGCAGGCTTGCTCAAGACTGTTCCCGCCACAAGCTGACTGGCTTGCCCTAAGCGGGGGGCAATGACGCTGCTAAGTCGAAATTCAGGGTCCTTGAGTTTTTCAGGCCCCAACGTACGCACCCCTTCTACTACCAATTGAGCCAAGGTTTCATCCCCACGGGCGGCAATGAGTGCTGTTTGTAGCAGGAGAGGACTATCGAACGGTACAGGTTGAGCCATCTCTTCAAGGGCATGAACCGCCACCGAGACGGCTTTAGACATTCCAGAAAGAATCGGATTGACCGGGACTCCTTTTTGAAGGGCAAGGAGAGCTGACTCTAGAAGAGCACCAGCCATGACGGTTGCTGTGGTAGTGCCATCTCCGACCGCTGTTTCTTGAGCTTCAATCGCTTGAATAACCAGGCGAGCACAAGGGTGTTGGGCGTCGAGTTGTCTTAAAATTTCAATCCCATCATTGGTCAAAATGATTCGCCCTAACTCATCTACCAGCAAGACATCCAAGCCTTTAGGACCGAGGGTTCCAGACACGGTTTCCACAATGACTTGCACCGCTGCAATATTGGTGCGGACTACACGTAAACGTTCTTCAGAAGGGACATGAGACATAACTAATTATGGTCCTGCGTTCCTTAGTGTACTGGTGATTCTTTAAGTTCTGCCTAAATGAAAAGCACCCTGCCCGGTACAATTGAGCCTGCACAATTTCTACTGAGTAGGCCGATGACTGAACTTGGGATTATGGGGGGCACCCGCGACTTTCTGCCCCAAGAGATGAATCGTCGGGAGTATGTCATCGACCGGATGAAGCAGGTATTCCGCAAGTACGGATTTGAGCCGCTGGAAACGCCTTCTATCGAGCGCTGGGACACCCTGGCAGGAAAATATGGTGAAGAAGGAGAAAAACTGATTTATCACGTGATTAGTAGCGGGAAGTTGAGACAAGAAATGGACAAGCCTGATTTCCTGGCGAATTATCTAAGTGATACTGAGTCCCGTCTGGCCTTACGCTACGACCTCACTGTTCCCCTCTCGCGGGTGATGGGGATGTATGGCGACCAAACCTATCCAGACCCGACGGACCCCAAGGGTAAACGTCAGCTACGTAAACTATCCCGCCCTTTCAAGCGCTATCAGATTCAACCCGTATGGCGCGGCGATAGACCAGGAGCAGGGCGCTATCGGGAGTTCTTCCAGTGCGATGTGGATGTGATTGGAGCGGAGAGCCTTCTCGTAGAAGCAGAACTGGTTGCTATTGGCTCTGAAGTTTTGAGTAGTCTTGGCTTTCCCTCTTTTACGATTCGGATGAATCACCGCAAGTTGCTAACCGGCTTCATTCAATGGGCCGGCATTCCTAAACATCAGGAAGCAGCAGCGCTGACGGCAGTGGATAAGTTAGACAAAGCTACGCCAGAAGAAGTCCAGCAGGAATTACTGGCCAAAAATTGCGCTAAAGATGCCGTTGAAAAACTCTTTAAGGTGATTGGTTTAGAGGGTAATTCCAGCGAAGTTTTAGCTCAAGCTCAAGAACTCCTTACTCAATCTTCTCTAGCCCTAGCAGGAATTCAGGACCTGGAGAAAGTTCTGGGCCACCTGAAAGACTATGAAATCCCAGAGCAGAACTATAAGGTGGACCTTACTTTAGCCCGTGGTTTGGACTACTACACAGGGACCATTTTTGAGACGGTGACACCCGCGAAAGTCGGCAGTATTGGCGGTGGTGGACGCTATGACCGCCTCATCTACGATTTGTCCAATGGCAAAATTGACCTACCGGCGGTGGGCACTTCTTTTGGCCTAGACCGCTTACTGACAGCTTTAGAAATGCTGGACCTGTTGCAAACCGTGCCTCCGATTTCCGAAGTGCTGGTAACCCGCTTCACCGATCCAGGAGCGGCTACCCTAGGTTTGAGCTTGGCCAAACAATTGCGTAATGAAGGAATCCGTACTGAAATTTTCTATGGGGATGAACCCTTTAGCCCTAACGAAATGCGGAAGCAACTGGGCTATGCGAACGAAAAGAAAATTACCTACGTTTTGATTTTGGGTCCTGGAGAAATAGAAAGCGGGGTTGTTGCCCTACGGAACATGAATGATCGCTCCCAACAGATGGTTCCGCTCCATGAGATTGTGCTTTTGCTAAAGCAGCTATGCCGGTAAGACTTTAAGTTTAGTGGGGGAAGTCATCAAGCATAGCTTCAGGTAGAACCCCCTTAGTGTCTAATCATTACTTTTTAAACAAAGCTATGCTGGGGAAGGAACTCAGAGACTAGAAACGCA
>JBAUTB010000251.1:0-2637 GCA_049582005.1 Gloeobacterales cyanobacterium
AGGTTACACCTACCATCAGCAGAGCACCCTAAACGACTCTTCTCAGACTAGCTCATTTGCCCTATATCCAATTTAAATTGGTATAATTTATTGCCACAACCCTGGCAACGTTCCTTACCCACCTACAAGCAAGGAAAGATTACCCCCTCAGCCGTGCAGCGTGACTTCACTCGAATTATTCGGCAGATTGGCACGCCAGCGGCTGAGGGCAAACCCCGAGGTAAATCCCCTGGGCGTCCGTTAGGAACAACGTTAGACGCTCGACCGAGACGTCCCATCATCAAGCGAGGTCGAACTAGACGCAAAAAGCTCAAACAAGCTGCCTAATACTGCTCGGTTTTCTCTCTCGTTTTGTCCATTACAACTTCTGCTGACAGCAGAGGCAGAGTGGCCTGCGTCTTTATTTTTGTCAAAAGTCCAAAAAAAGAGGCACATGAGCGTTATTCTTGCTGGGGCGTTATTCGTTCGCGGTTCCAGAGGCTGTCGCCAGGGGTGAATTGAGGCCACTGCACAACCCGAAGCAGGGCGATTAAGTGCATTTATCGTTCCGCTGCTCCCAGGACCCCGGTATCGACCGCTTCCCCAGCTAACTCCTTGAGCTTGATTTTCGGGTACGGCGGGGCGATCGATTCGATTCGGTACAGCCCGAATTTGGCTTTGTCGGAAATTTCGGCGGTTTGGGCTTACATCCCCAACTGCCAAGAAGAGTTCGGACTCTGCTTTCCTCCTGCAAAGTGAGTAGGATAAACTCTGGGTGAACTCCAAGAATAAAAGGTTAGATGCTCCGTTCAGAATCACCGTCAGCAAACCTTCTTAGCAATCATCCCTCCCAGAGGGGGGAATACCGACCAGAAATTGACGGATTAAGGGCATTTGCCGTTGTTGCTGTCATCATCAACCATTTCAATAGAGATTTACTGCCGAGTGGATTTCTTGGCGTAGACATCTTCTTTGTGATTTCTGGGTATGTCATAACTTCTTCGCTTGCCAACAGGAATCACCAGTCGTTAGCTGATTTTGTTCTTGAGTTCTATTCTAGACGGATTAAGCGCATAGTTCCTGCACTTGTGCTGTGTGTGGGTTTGACCTGCTTGATTGGATTTCTGTTCATTTCCCCCAGAGACGGCGACTTCGACCTTAGCTGGCAAACGGGTGCTTCTTCTCTCTTCGGTCTCTCGAACCTTTATCTTCTTAATCAATCAACGGACTATTTTGCCACCAGTAGCGAACTAAATCTATTCACTCAAACGTGGTCTCTTGGCGTAGAAGAGCAGTTTTACTTCGTATTTCCCCTGCTGGTCTGGTTCTCAGGTTTCGGCAGGCAAAGCAACAATGGTGTAAGAAACCTGCTGATTTTGGTCAGCATCTTTTCAGTGTGCTCCGTTGCTGCATTCATTCATCTGAGCGGAACGAACCAATCTGCTGCCTATTTTCTGATGCCCGCTCGCCTGTGGGAATTAGGGGCGGGATGCTTACTGTTCTTGGGTTTAAGCAAAAGCACATTACCTATTGCAGAAATCTCTAGCAAAGTCAGACCAGAAATCGTGATGATTCTACTGGTTGCCGCCCTGTTTATTCCACAGGAATTTTCGCTCCAAGCAACCTGTACTGTCGTCCTGCTCGCTACCGCATTGATTGCCACGCTTAGACCCTCCACGCTTGTTTACAAAACCTTCACGCTGGCACCTGTTGTTTACATCGGACTAATTTCCTACTCCTTGTATCTGTGGCACTGGAGTGTTCTTGCGATTAGTGGATGGACCATTGGCATCCACTGGTGGTCAGTGCCCATCCAAGTGGGTCTGATGCTGCTTCTAGCAGTTTCTTCCTATCGCTTCGTAGAGAAACCCCTGAGGGGCGCTGAGTGGTTTTCTAGGGGCTGGAAGACCATTGTGTATGGACTGGGCGTTTCTCTTGGGTGTGCAGGGTTCTTGGTAGTTCTTGGGATACCACTTAGAGGGCATATCTACACAGGAGAGGAGCCAAAAATCATTCAAAATGGTACTGAAACAATCACTCAAGACCCTCTTCAGAAGGGTGCCTCTGCATGGAAAGGAGAAAACTGCGTCTTGTCATCTAATGAACAAGTTGGCAAAAGAATAGAGATGGATAACTGCAGACTTCTTCCTTCAAGCAAGGTGAAGCGGAATGCGCTTGTCATTGGCAACAGTTTTAGCATTGCTGAAATTGCAATGTATAAGATTCTTGTCTCCTCAAATCTTGCCAACGTAATCGTCACATCAAGTGGAGGCGCATCGCCCGTACGAGAGGTTCCTAATTATACTGTTTGGGGCAACAAGTCAAATGACTATTACTGGAGTGTCGTTATCCCCCAACTTCTCAAGAAACTGCGAAAAGGGGATGTTGTCATAATGGTGAATAAAGTCACTGATTTTACGCCCCGCAAGAACAAGTCAAGTGACATGAAAACTGATGACCTTCTAAGAGGTTTAGACAGATTTACAAGCGCCTTAGAGAAGAGAGGCATTGGAGTCCTCTTCCAGTCGACAAACTCTTTTATGCCTGACGCTGGTCCTGACTTTAATTGCAATCCAAATGGAATGACAAAGCAATGGTTTAATCTACTTTCAAACAAATGCGCCTTATACTCATACAGCAAAGACTACACGCTTAAGC
>JBAUTB010000252.1:0-42574 GCA_049582005.1 Gloeobacterales cyanobacterium
CACCAATGCAGTTGCTCAATGGCAGGTCAAGCTATTTGGAATTTCCTCAGCAGTCCTAGATTGGCTCAGTAGCCTGAAACCCAGACCTGTCGTAATAATTTGAATCTCATTGCGCATCTCGTGGGCATTTTATATTGCTTGTTTTGGGGCAACGAGGAGCGGACGAAAGCAGCGCTCCAAAAGGTCTGGCATACGCCGATGAGGACGCCATCCTTGCTCTGTTACCTGCACAATGGCATGGTCACTGCGTCCTTGTACGTATACCGTTTGTGCTGAGTCTTGAATCTTGTAGCACCAGGCCATCCGCGGTGCCCGCAGCTGAACGAGTTGAGTTCCAAGGAGAATTGCAGTGCCAAAGGGGATGGCTTGAAGGTATGTCACATTCAAAGAAGTGACGGGAAGATCGGTCCCTTGCTGCAATAACTCCGGCAAAGGAGTCCCAGCCGCTAAGGCGAATTGAATGCGGGCCATCTCTAGCCACTGGACAATCGCCCGATGGGAAACTACGCCCCCATAGTCTGTGTCGTGGGGATAAATGGGATGAACAGACCAAAACCAACCGTGAGTGTCCAACATAGTCTTCAGGATGTGAAGGGCTAGTGTTATCTAACAAGCCTACTGCTGGAGAGGACCATTCCTCAATAGGATCTGCTAGGCAAAGCGTACTCATGATGAGTGCGCTTTGCCAGATAAGGTTTATCGTCCATTTTGCTCAATTCGTTACTGGCTGTCACGGGAGCGATGACCGTTCCACAGGTGTTTATTGATGGTCAGCTCATTGGTGGTTCCGAAGATCTAGCCGCTTACCTAAGGAGTTGCCTAAAGTTCTAAAGAAGATAGCTGTAGGTTCGCAAAAAATGCGATATTAATAATGTGCAATCTTTGTTTAAGAAACTTATTCTTAGGCAGTGAAGATACACGATCTTGGTTTGGAGTGTGCTGCGGAACTTCCTCCGCAGCATTTTTATTGTTCAGAAATGTGCCTTAGTCCAGAACAACGCTATCTTAAGAACATCGTTATTTTATTAAGGTTGCAGGAGCCATGCTGATTGCTGCTAGTTTAGCCTCTGAAATTATTGGCATAGGGATTGGAATGTTTGTCTTGACCATAGTAGGCATGGCTTTGGGCTTTGGCCTTCTGAAGGTTGGCGGAGAGCACATCAGGCTCTAAATATCTCTCTTTAACCCCTAGAAGAACATCCGCTCGTACTCTGCGAGGAGGTCGTCAATTTCATTGAGGGCCTCCCGCACATCACTTTGAAGAGAAGCGCTTAAGTCTGTGCGCTCCAGTAATGAAACGACAAAGCTACGTTTTTCTCGAATTGCCTCGATTTTGCCCTCAAGTACTTTACGGTCCATGGCAGCTCCTTGGGTTCATGAATATCTTCCTTTCCTAATATCCTACGCAAAGAAGTAATATTCAGCTCTGTGTCTAGATTTGTGTAACATTTATGACTTCCTGATGTACCATATGGATGATTCTGTAAAGTAATTTGCAATATCCCTTTAAGATTCGCCATGTGGCAGCAAATTATGGAAAGAAGTTTCTAAGGAAAATTAGTAGCGCTCCCCACGATTGCAGTAAAGAGGTTGATGCCCAATGAAGAGCCCGGTACTCGCTGTTTTAATTTTTGGTTTTGGAGCTTTAGCTCTAACCAGTTGCAGTTCTGACCGTAGCATCGGATCCACCGCAGTGCCGGTCTATGGTATTGTCCATTGTCCAAAAGCCAGTGAAGGTCGGGGTTCTATCACCCTTGCTCCTGGTACAGTTCTGAAATCTACCAACCTTTGTGTGGAAGCACGTTCCGCCAAGTATGAAGGCAAGCTTGCCAAGATTATCTGGGGAAACACTTCTCCGATTGGGCCGGTTTCTGCTGAACTTACTAAGGATGCGTCGGGCAAAGTTTCGTTGATGTATACGGGCGGTCGCCACGGTACACAGGCGACCTTACAGCAAGGCAGCGAGCGTATCCCCTTCAACTTTACGATTAACGGCCTTCAAGCCAGTGGAGCTGCAGCGAGTCAAATAGATACTTCTACCAACCTCGTCGGTTCTATCACCGTTCCTCCTCTCAGAGGCTTGGGATACACCGATTCCAGAGGTCGGGGCGCTGAGGCTGGCTATGACCAATCCACCGCTTTCTATGCCTACAGCCCGGAAGCAGCTGTAAAAGGTACCGCAGAATCTAGGGCCCGGGAAAGCGGTGAAGGTCAGGTGACCTTCCAGGTGAAGAATATCAATGCTGAGAAGGGTGAAATCTCAGGGACTTTCATTTCTAAACAGCCTTCTGGAGTCGAAGGGAAAGGTGAAGTTGAGGTAGAAGGCTACTTTATCGGCAATTTTAAATAGACCGAATGCCTGACATCCTTCCATTTGTGTATTCTAAAAAACCTCCCCATGGGGAGGTTTTTTAATGCTCTGGCAAGGGTACGCTATAGTACAAAAGTGACCCTTCTCTAGGGTGAGGAGTGAGGCGGTGAAGTACTTAGCGCACGGTAGCGCTCTGATTTGGCTTCTTATCAGTGCAGTCTGGATCGGTGCAGCTACTCCTGCATGGGCCGATCGAAATCAGACAGATCCGAATCAAAACCTCTGGCGAACCGTTTCCTTTCCCGTAGACAACTTTTCTCGTATTTCTTCTCGTTTTGGCTATCGTTCTTCGGCAACAGGCGGGGAAGGACAAGAGTTTCACAATGGCTTGGACTTAGCGGCCCCGGCTGGCTCCTATATCCGTTCTTGGGCTACTGGCACCGTCAAAAAAGTAGAGTATGATTCCCGATGCGGATGGCATGTGATCGTGGAATCCGGACCTTGGACCCATCTGTATTGTCATATTCAAGCGGTGGCCGTAGAAGTAGGAAATGTCGTTGAAGCCGGACAGGTAATTGCTGCCGTGGGCTCTACTGGAAGAAGCACGGGCCCCCATCTTCACTGGACGCTACGCTATCAGGGACAACTGATCAACCCAGAGCAAGTGCTTCAGCAAATGCAGGCGGCTTGGGCTCAACAGCCTTAGAATCTAGGTATGCCATTTAAAAAATACCTGCTCCTATTCTTTCTGGGGGTTGTGCTGACTGCTTGTGGTGCAACGTCTGCCCCTGTCACTGTTTCTCCTACAGCTCCGGTCTATGAAGAAAGGACCCTCCACGACCCCGATGGTATCGGCAAGTTCTACATGGGCCGTGAGATTGCCAACGTCATGGGGTTTGATGGAGCTGGTTGGTTAGAACGGCCTAGCCGCGAAGTAACAGAACAACCGGACCGAGTGATTAAGAGTCTTAATCTTAAGCCTACTGATGTGGTAGCCGATATTGGGGCAGGCACAGGCTATTTCAGCTTCCGAATCAGTCCTGTCGTGTCTCAGGGGAAAGTGTTAGCCGTTGACGTCCAACCAGAGATGATTAGGGTCCTGACGGGACTTAAAAAAGACCGCAAAATCAGCAATGTCCAGCCCATTCAAGGCACGATTACTAACCCTAATTTGCCGGCAGCCGCCGTCGATTTGGTCCTGATGGTGGATACCTATCATGAGTTTTCGCATCCACGGGAAATGATGCAGGCCATTGTTAAGAGCCTAAAACCAGGTGGACGGGTGGTGCTTCTAGAATATCGTGGGGAGGACCTGAATGTACCGATTAAACCTGTACATAAAATGACCCAAGACCAAGTCCGCAAAGAGATGGCCGCCGTCCAATTAATCTGGAAAGAAACCAAGGACTTTCTACCTTATCAGCACCTCCTCATTTTCGAAAAACCTGCTGTGTAAAGGTATGATCCATCGCGTCTTTAGGTGATTATGCTATCAAGAATGGCTATAGGCTCCCCTTTCATAAGGGAGAAGTCTCCAAACCCCAATCCATCCAACGATTAAATCCCGGACCATCGGAAAGGTCAAAGTGGAGAGGCGTGATTGAAATATAGTTGCTACGGACAGCCCAAACATCGGTGCCCGGTTTTTCTTCTGCTTCTTGGGCAATACCAGCCAACCAATAGTAGGTTTTGCCCCGAGGATCGGTCCTTTTTTCAAAGATATCGGTGTAGCGTCGCACCCCCAGTTGGGTAAGGACAGGACCACAAATGTCTTCCTCCGCAATAGCCGGAACATTGATGTTAAGCAGAAAACCACCGCTGACAGGTTTTTGGGCCAAGTCTTTGATAAATCGGGTAACGAATCGAGCCGCAGGTCCAAAGTCATCAGCACTGTAGCTCACCAGAGAGACCGCCAAACTGGGAAACCCTTCCAAGGTCCCTTCCATCGCCGCAGAGACCGTTCCAGAATAAAGAACATCCGTCCCCAGGTTAGCGCCCCGGTTAATACCAGAAATCACCAAGTCCGGCTTTTGTGCTAGAAGCGCATCCAAGCCCAGTTTGACGCAATCAGAAGGCGTTCCACTGGTGGCATAGACCGAAGCACCCACAGGGAACAAATCATCAATACGGTCAACCCGGAGCGGTTTATGAAGTGTAAGGGCATGACCGGTGGCCGAACGTTCCCGGTCAGGACAAACTACGGTGACTTCGTGTTCATCCTGGACCAAAGCCTGAACCAAAGCCCGGACTCCCGGTGCGTATACCCCATCATCATTGCTGACTAAAATGCGCATAGGTCTATTAAACCTGATAGGGTGTACTAAGCTTCCAAAACCCTTTTCATCACTTCCTGATAGGAGTTTTCTACATCTCCCATATCCAAACGGAAGCGGTCCTTATCCAGCACTCGATTATCTGTCACATCCCAGAGCCGACAATTATCCGGGCTAATCTCATCGCCCAAGACAAGATTTTTGTTTGCATCCCAGCCATACTCCAGTTTGAAGTCCACTAAGTGGAGATTACAGCGCAGAAAGAACGCCTGGAGGATTTGATTGATTTTGAGGGTAAGGTCTTTAATCTGCTGAAGCTGAGGTTTGGTGACAATCTTCAGGACTTGGGTGACATGGTCATCATTGAGCATCGGGTCTTGCAGATCGTCTGCCTTATAGAAAAATTCAACCAAAGGCTCTTCTAGTAGCTGTCCGGCAGGGATTCCATACCGTTTGCACAGGCTCCCCGCTGCAATATTGCGCACCACCACTTCCAAGGGGATCATTTCTAAGCGCTCTAGCCGCAGCTCATTGGGAGCGGGCTGGTCTACAAAATGAGTGCGAATGCCTTCTGCCGCCAAAAGCCTGAATAGCTGCGTAGAAACTGTGGCATTGACGGTGCCTTTACCCGTAATCGTGCCCTTTTTAAGCGCATTAAACGCTGTGGCATCATCCTTAAAATAGGCATGTACTATCTTGGGGTCTTCTGTCCTGTAGATGACCTTGGCTTTACCCTCGTAAAGCTTTTCTCCTTTGTTGCCCATAGCCGCCAGTCTCACGTTCAACTCAATTGACTATAAACGTTTCAGGGCCAAACTAAGGTTGTTTAAGCGATCAGCATCTGGCTTGGGAGCCTTAAATTCGGACGTAGGGCTTTAGGTTCTGATGGGTTTTACGGAGCTTGCGGAGCGCCTCAGATTCAATCTGGCGGATACGCTCACGGGTCAGCGCGTAATGGCTACCTACTTCAGCCAAACTATAGGCATCATCCCCATTCAGACCATACCGTAAAGTGAGAATGTCTTGTTCTAAAGGTTTGAGCTGGGTCAATCCCTCGTAGAGGTCTGCTTTTAGGGCATGATAAATGAGGGTTTCCAAGGGCTCATCCCCATGCTGGTCTTCTAAGAGTTCTCCCAGAACGCTTTCGCCTTCCTTGCCCACAGGCATATCTAAAGAGACCGGCTGGCGAGCTGCTTGTTGAAGCTGGCGGAGTTTTTTGACCTTTACTTCCATCAGGGCTGCTAATTCCAGCTCATTGGGTCTGCGACCATGTTCCTGGCTAAATAGACGGATCGCTTGCTTCATCCGTCGGACTTTATCTACCACATGAATGGGGAGACGAATAGTCCGAGCTTGGTTGGCCAGTGCCCTGGTAATTCCTTGACGAATCCACCAAGTGGCATAGGTGCTGAAGCGATAGCCTTTTTCCGGGTCAAACTTTTCGGTAGCCCGCATCAAGCCAATGTTTCCTTCTTGAATTAGATCTAAGAAAGGTACCCCCCGACTGAGATATTTCTTCGCTACAGAAACCACCAAACGAAGATTCGCATTCACCAACTTGCGTTGAGCCCAACTTCCCTTACGCAGTATCCGCTGCTGCTGAAAAGGAGTAAGACCTGTAGCTTCCTCTAATTCTGTATCCGTAGGGAAGCGACCCAATGTGTCCTTGAGTGTCACATGAGTAGTTTCCAACCCGATTTTGACTTGGATCTGGCGGGATAGTTGGATTTCTTCTTCTGGGGTCACCCGCGGGATACGCCCAATTTCATTAAGGTAAAGATCAACGGAGTCATCCTTCAAAGGACGACGCATGTCGCGCGTACGTCCTGTTCCAAGAGTCTTGGCTTCTTCATCAGTCATCTGTTCCATATACATGAGAACCTGTGCCTCTGTGCCATTTATGCCAGTTTATAGAAAAGTGTGAATCCATAGTAAGCGAAAATCGATCATGCTCTTTTGTAAGTATTCATGAGATTTAGTATCGGTTTTTCCTAGAATAGAGAAAAAATAATTTGCTGTCCTGTAGGATTTTCGATCACTGCTTCTATGGATTTCCAAAAACGAACGTATGATGAGGCCAAGAGGCCCCTGCGCCCGGAGCGTCGGGTAAACTTGATCGGACCCAGGGTACGGTGGATGCGTGAACGGCTGTTACTGACTCAAGACGACTTGGCGGGCAAACTGGCCTGTTATGGCGTCGAGCTGGATTACGTAAAAATTGGCCAGGTGGAGAATGAACGTCGTCGGGTGACCGATTGGGAACTTGTTGGGTTTGCTAAAGCCCTGGGAGTCTCTGTGGAATGGCTTTTGAGTGGGCAAGAGGGCACGTGGTAAACAATGGCACATCTCCAGCGCTACGACTTATTTATTGAAGCTTCTCGCCTATTGCATCGCTATTTGGATCAAACCCCCGAATGCAAACCTAGGGCTTTGGAAGTAGCTTTAGCCGTTCAGTATTTTCAAGCGGATATTCCTCAGGTGGGCCAGATAGGCAATGAGCGGTCTCATCTTTCTTTAGAAGATCTCGCCCTTCTATGCAGTAGGTTTCATCATAAAGAGCATCCCTCTCTGGCAGGAGAGGGGATTTGGCCTCTGTTTAACCAAGATTCGCACGGTATGCCTCGGGCTCTGCCATTGGAAGACCATACCCGCTGGCATAAGGCTTCCAATGGACAACAAGGCATTGGCTGTCATGCCCAAGCCTTGAACTTCTGGAAAAATATTGATTTTCTGGAGTCAGACCGCGACCTATGTCCTTTTCGGGTCTATGACAGCTCAACACCCCTCACGATTGACCAAGGACGCCAAAAATGTGGTTTTGATGGCAATCCCTGCGGTTGGCAGCCAGGATTACCCAAATTTCTCCAAATTTTAGGGTTGGGTATCCATGCAGAAGTCCATCGGGGTGATTGGAGTCCAAAGATGTGGCACTATTTAGTGCCTGCCTATAAACCACTTCCCTTCTATCCTGTGGCTCAGTTTGTCTACTTCGGCAATCAAGGTCTTCAAAAAGGGCGCTCTGCGATTAGTCCAGAGGAGATGCGCGAGGATTTTCATTTTTCAGAAGCCCTCTGGCTAGAGTTATTTGATATAGACCCCGAAAATCCGCTTAATCAAAACTGGTTGAGAGAAGCCCAATATCCACCACAACTTATGGCCCCTGGGCATCCCGCTCCTCTAGCGTTTATGCAGATGCCTCGGAAGGTTGACCGTCCCCGCCCCCATGGCGGGAGGTTGGTCCTAGACCCTGAGGAATCACCTCAATACCAACGTAGTGGGATGCCTGCAGCCCTTACCCGAGATCCGCTGCTTGCAGAACGCCGCCGCCGTCGCCAACTGGAGCGAACAGTAGAACACGACCAGATTCTCAAAAACTTCCGGCGTTGGTTCCGCTTGGCAGGCAAAGAAGTTCGGGAGGATGCTGATACCTTCGATTTCTTAGCGGTAGATGAGTCTTTGGTTTTATTGGCTGAGGTCAAGCTTCTAGGTCAGCAGGATATGGCTGAAGTTATTCAGGAAACCTTGGGTCAACTCCTATACTATGAGCGATTCGCTTTAGCTCCCTGGAAAGAAGCAGGTTATCCTGTCTATAAAGCAGCCGTTTTTGACCGCCCCCCCCTTGGAGACTATGCAGCCTTTTTGGCGGACTTGGATATCTATGTATTTTGGTTAGATAGCGAGGGTAGGATTGATGGCACACCAGAGGGACTCAACCTTCTGGAGTATCTGGGCGTGGAAGTACGGATGGACCCAGAATTGGCTGGCTAAAGACAGCCGAACTCCCTCAACAAAGCCCTGGAGTATACGGTTGGTTTGCTCTGAAACTTTAAGCTAAATTAAGAACGTCTATGTATGGGTGGAGGGAGTGCGGTGGAATTTCTAATAGATGCAATTAAGCAGCTCTACGACGTGGAAGGACTGATTCGCTGGGGAGGGTATCTCATCCTTCTTACGATCGTCTTTGCCGAAACTGGGCTCTTAGTTGGTTTTTTTCTTCCCGGTGATTCGCTTTTAGTCGCCGCAGGACTGGCCGCTTCTCAGGGCTTACTAGAAATTTGGACCTTGTGTCTTTTACTGACCACTGCCTCGATTTCAGGAAATTCCTTCGGCTACTTCATTGGTCGAAAAGCCGGTCCGGCGCTGTTTAACAAAAAAGATTCTCTACTCTTCTCAAAAGCCAATGTTCAAAAAGCCCAGGTTTTTTATGAAAAGAATGGCGGTAAAGCGATTATTCTCGCTCAATTTATTCCCATTGTCCGCACCTTTACGCCTGTGGTCGCTGGAATAACCCAGATGGACTACCGCCGTTTTCTCCCCTACAGCGTTATAGGAGCTTTCGTTTGGGTATGGCCCCTGAGTATGGGAGCGTATTTCTTAGGTAAAACGATTCCTGATTTTGAGAAGAATATTCACTATGCGATTGGGATTGTGATTCTTGTTTCCCTACTCCCGATTGTATTTGAGTTCTTCAAAGCAAGAGCTGAGAAGAAAGCTGAGGTCCAACCAGTAGTAGTCCCGCGGTCATCAAAGTAATGAATCGCTTAGTAACTGATTTCTAAGGTGACCGAAGCAGATACCTTAGCTTCCCCTCCCACCACAGGCGTAGGAGAAGCATCTACGGCTTTAGAACGTAGAGCTTCGAACGGGCGTGGTGGTTCTACACCATCACTTTGAATCTGTATCGTCCGAATTTCCTTCATTTTTAATCCCAAAGCCTCTAAAACATCCTGGGCTTGGCCCTGCGCATCTTGAACGGCACCTTTTAGGGCTTGGCTGCGAGCTTTTTCCGCATCACTGCGGCTCAGATCGAACTGAATACCACCGACTTGATTAGCTCCTGCACGCACAGCCGCATCTAAGACTTCTCCTGATTTCGCCACGGGAACTCGGAAGCTGACATTGTTTTGCCCCGTAAATCCATCAATCACCTGTGTATCTTTGACGGGCCGATAGCGAGGATAAAGTTGCACATTCGTTGTTTGAAGACCTTTTACAGAGGCGGCTTTGAGCACTTCTAACAAACGATTGACCTTGTTGCGCAATTCATCTTGTACTTTATCTGCGGTAGGCCCTTCCACCTGTACGCCCAAATTTACGATCGCTTCACTCACCGGAGCAGACACTTCATTTCGACCTGTAACCGTCAACGTTCGTGCCGGGGTTTCCGCGAAAGCGGGTGAAGCCAAAGCCAGTCCAGAACAGAACAGCAATACCGTAGCACTTTTCAAAATTCTGGAGCTTAGGTATGTTTGCATCTCAATTCAGCATCCTTACAGGGTGTTTCTCCAGAAGTTTTACCATGTAAGGAGATCAGAAATGTGGATAGGGCAAAGCCAACCCTCTGACTAGGCTGAAGGAGCGTCTATTCTCTCTCGGACAAGGGAACATAGGGCATGTCTCGCTTTCCGGTATAGACCTGGGTTGGACGGAAAATGCGGTTTTCTCCCAATTGCTCCCGCCAGTGAGCCAACCAGCCTGCTACTCGTGAAATCGCGAATACAGGAGCAAACAGGTCTTCCTCAATACCCATCTTGTCGTAGACAATCCCACTATAGAAATCGACATTTGGGTAGACCTCTTTGTGCCCCAATAGTTCTTGTGCGTGCTCCTCTATCGCCAGGGCCACATCGTACAAATCACTGTGCCCATACTTTTCAAAAAGCTGCATGGCTAAAGTCTGAAGAACTGTGGCTCTTGGGTCTTTGACTTTGTAGATCCGATGGCCTAAACCCATGATTTTCTCCTTTCTCAACAGACGCTCTTCTAGGAAGCTTCGAGCTTTTTCTGGAGAGCCAATCTGGCGCAACATGGCTACTACTTCTTCGTTCGCGCCGCCGTGCAAAGGCCCTGAGAGGGTGCCAATGGCCGCTGTAATGACGGTATAGGGGTCGGCTAAGGTAGAAGCCGTTACTAGAGAGCAGAAGGTGGAAGCATTGACGGTATGTTCTGCATGGAGAATCAGACAGACATCAAAGACACGGGCTGCTTCTGGCGAAGGTTCCTTCCCGGTAAGCATATAGAGAAAATTAGCACTGTGGTCCAGATCATCTCTGGGCAGAATTGGGTCATCTCCCTGGCGCATTCGATGGAACATGGCCACCATCGTAGGTAGTTTCGCCACGAGGCGGACTGTTGCCTCTCGGATATAGGATTCATCCGTCACTTTCTGGGTGCCCAGTGGATAAAACATACCCAAGGCGGCTACACAGGACTGGAGCGCATCCATGGGATGTCCTGATTCGGGAAAAGATTTGATCATGTCCCGAATGCGAAATTTGACCTGGCGGTGGTTTTGTACTTCTTCGGTAAACGTTTTCAGCTCTGTGTGCGTAGGTAGGTGACCGAAGACTAAGAGGTAGGTGGTTTCCAAGAAACTACTATGCTCGGCTAATTGCTCAATGGAAATTCCCCGGTACTCTAAAAGCCCTTTTTGTCCATCCACATAACTGATATTGGAACGGGTCGCCGGGATACCCGCTAAACCAGGGACGTATTCACCAACTATCTTTTCTGTAACAGTTGCCATGTTTTTTATCTAATGACCTGATGACTCATCTTAACTGGGAAGTTTCCCAATGATTGGCCTCCTATCTTACAGAATCATAATTCCAGAGCCTCGGTGCGTTAAGCTTTAACCGTCACCCTCTGCCTATTTTCATGCTTGACGCCCTTCGTACCAGCCTTGAACGGCTGGTACCCTACGAAACCCATGATCCTATGGGTGCTGACAAACTAGATGCTAACGAATTTCCCTACGACCTGCCAGCTTGGTTTAAGGAGAAATTACACATCCTCAGCCAGCAGGAAATTCAAGCTAATCGCTACCCAGATGCAGGTTATCGCAAGCTCAAACAATCTATTGCCGCCTATGCTCACGTAGAAGCAAACCAAGTTTCCATAGGAAATGGCTCTGATGAGCTGATCCGCTCCTTAATTATCGCCACCTGTTTAGAAGACCGGGGGGCCATTCTGGTGGCAGATCCTACGTTTTCCGTTTATCGCTTAGTGGCCCAGACGTTGGGCGTTCCTTGCTTTGATATTGGCCGGGATGATGATTTTCATCTGCGCCTAGAGCGTTTGGATCCTTTGCTCCAAGCGCATCCGATTCGGGTGGTCTTTCTTCCCACGCCGAACTCTCCGACAGGTACCGCACTCACCCCCCAAGAATTAGAAAAACTGCTCCAGATTGGATCTGGAACCCTGGTGGTTTTGGATGAAGCCTATTTTGAGTTCGGGGATATGAATCTGGTTTCGCGACTGGCTAACCATCCCAATCTGGTGGTGATGCGGACGTTTTCAAAGGCTTTTCGCCTGGCTGCCTATCGTATCGGCTACATTCTGGCCGCTCCTCTACTGATCCATGCCCTGGAGAAAGTCCGTTTGCCGTACAATCTGCCTGCCATCAGTGAACTCGCTGCTTTACTTGCCCTCGACCACCGAACCGAACTCTTGGCAGCCTTAGAAGAAATTAAAGCAGAACGCACCCGGATTTTTCAGGGACTCCAACAGTTGGCCGGGGTAAACGTCTGGCCTTCCGCCGCCAATTTTCATTATTTTCGCTGCTTACACCAGGATGCCCAACAAATTTATGAGGATTTGTGGAAGCAGGGTACACTGATCCGAGCGACGGGCGGTGGGTTGCGCGCTACGGTGGGAACCCCCGCTGAAAATGACCGTTTTCTTGCTCGCCTGCAACAAGCCCTTTCCCTGCCGTAAGATAAAGAACGTGCGCCCGTAGCTCAGCGGATAGAGCAACCGCCTTCTAAGCGGTAGGTCGTTGGTTCGAATCCAACCGGGCGTGGATTTCAGGATTTCCCGGCTCACATTGCCATTCCACCATCTACACAAATCACCTGTCCCGTAATATAGGCGGCGGCTGGGTCTATGGCCAGAAAACGAACGGTCCCCGCAATTTCTTCTGGCCTACCTACCCGTCCTAAGGGAATTTGGGCAATGACGCCATCGAGTTTTAAATCTTTGGTCATATCGGTATCAATAAATCCGGGAGCTACAGCATTGACGGTGATTCCCCGTGAGGACAATTCTCTGGCTACGGCCTTTGTAAATCCGATTACTCCTGCTTTGGCCGCTGCATAGTTGCTTTGTCCTGCATTGCCCAATACGCCCGAGGTAGAAGAGATATTGATGATTCTGCCGGAGCGCTGCTTGAGCATTAGTTTGGTCGCCGCCCGTGTGCAGAGAAATACTCCCGTCAAATTGAGGTCGATAACCTGCTGCCAATCCTCATCTTTCATCCGCATCAACAAACCATCCCGCGTGATTCCCGCATTGTTGACCAATACATCTAAGCGGCCAAATTTTTCGAGGACATCCGTAAATAGTTGCTGGACTTGATCGGCTTGAGATACATCTGCCCCAAAAATAGCTCCATTACCCTCCATCTCAGCCACTACGGCGCGGGCAGCTTCCGGAGAGCGGGCGTAATTGACGGCTACGGTCATGCCTGTTTGCGCTAATTCCAAGGCGATGGCTCTGCCAATTCCGCGAGAAGCTCCGGTGACTAAGGCAACTGGTTTTGTCATCAGCATTCTCCTTTAGGGATAGCGGCAACCTTTAGGCCCTATTGTCTCACCAGACCGATGAGTTAATTTGTTTGGATCTGCATCATCAATTGCTTTCGATTACGGATACCCGTAGTTGCTCCCAGCGCTTGGACCGCTAAAGCTCCTGCTCCATGTCCCCAGGTCACCGCTTCCGGAATTGTTTTGTCCGCCACCAAGGCTGCGATAAATCCTGCACAGAAAGCATCTCCTGCGCCTGTGGTATCGACTACTTTATTGCGAGGAATGGGGCATGCAGGGATCAAGCCTTCTTGGGTGCCGTAGGAAAGATAAGCTCCTTCTCTCCCTAACTTGACGACTACAATCGGGACGCCAATCTTGCGAAGACTGCGGGCAATCGCTTGAGGTGTCGATTTTCCAGTGAGTGCTTGCGCTTCATCCAGACTGGGCAAGAAAAAATCTACATAAGGTAGAGCCGCTATAATTGCATCCCAATTTTTGTCATGAGTCCACACGGTGTCCATCGTGACAACGATTTCCTGGTTTTTAAGCTCCATGCAATATTGTTTGAGGTCTTCACCCAAAAGGTTTTTGAGGGAGTAGATACCCCCAAAATGCATTAATTGAATACTTTTCAGGTCAAAGAGAGACAGGTCATCTTTATTTAGCGCATTCCCTATGGCAGAGGTGCGAATAAGGCTATGTTCTCCTCCGGTGCGTACGGTGAGCAGAGATGCCTTGGTCTGGAGCGTATCGTCTAAAATTAAATTTTCAACATCGACCCCTTCTTGGTCCAATTGGTTGAGGAGAAAATGGCCTAAACGGTCATTGCCAATCCGCCCCCAAAAGTTAGTGTTTATTCCTAGCCGAGCCAGCAGAATGGCTGTGTTTACCCCACAGCCCCCAGGGAAAATCTGGATGTCCTCTACGAGAGCAGATTTTCCGGGTAAAGGTAGCTGGTTGAGAGGATGAACCAACACATCAAGGAGGGCTCCTCCGGTGCAAGCAACGTGCATGGTCTCTGAATAAGGATTCCCTCTAGAATAATTCCTTGGGGCCTTTACAGTGACTTTACCTATAATGTGAACCTTTCTTCTCTGTGAACGTCCATAATTTATAAGGACCCAGAGTACTCAGTACCTATTCTTTTTTCATGAAGGCTGTAACCGCCATTACCTCTTGTTTGGAATCTTCCCTACACCGGATCACGACGGGCTTGAAACTGCCCTTAGTCCCCGGAGTGATTCGTATCGTGCAATCAGGCTATGCCCTGCTTTCCCATCCCTACCCTCATGCTCAAGGGAAAGAGACCCCTATGCCCCTGGGAATTTTAGGAACAGGGATGGCCTTTGGTTATGAGCCTATGCACATCACCGCCTATGCCCTACAAGATTTTGAATTTTGGCAAGTTTCACGGGGCAATCTTAGAGACGCAGACTTTAGTCAGCAGATAGCCCAAGCCTTACTCCGCAGAGCAGAATGGGATCATAGAATGATCTGTGTACTGCAATATCCTCTGGCCGGTCAGCGTTTGATGGGACTTCTGTTGCTGTTAGGAGATTTTTATGGCAAGCCTGACGGATCTACGATTCAGCTATTTCCTAAACTTACCCACCGTGTCCTTGCTCAATTGATCGGGCATAGCCGCACGGCGGTGACACGATTGTTGGGTCGTTTCTCGGGACAGGGTCTAATAGAAGTGCGTGAAGGATCTATTTATTTACTGAACCCAGCGCTCCTGAGATGGATGGTTCAGGGAGAAAATGGAACGCTAAAAGAAGTAGGAGGTTCTGCCACCCCACTATAATGAGTGCGAATAATGGCAGGGAGTTGGCTGGAATTTGCCTGCTCCGGGAGCATAAAGTTGATGCACACAACCAAATTTATATTTATCACGGGCGGAGTAGTTTCCTCTATTGGGAAGGGGATCGTCGCTGCTAGTTTGGGTCGTTTACTTAAGTCTCGTAACTATTCAGTCGCTATTCTTAAGCTAGATCCTTACATCAACGTAGACCCAGGGACAATGAGTCCTTTCCAGCATGGGGAAGTGTTTGTTACGGATGATGGGGCCGAGACAGACTTGGACTTGGGGCATTACGAACGTTTTACCGATACGCCAGCTTCTAAGTTGAATAATGTCACAACTGGAGCTATCTATCAGGCGGTTCTGAATAAAGAACGTCGGGGTGACTACAACGGTCGTACCGTTCAGGTCATTCCCCACATTACCAATGAAATTAAAGAGCGGATTCACCGCGTAGCCCGCAATACTCAGCCCGATGTCGTGTTGGTAGAAATTGGAGGCACGGTGGGGGACATTGAATCGCTACCGTTCTTGGAGGCGATTCGTCAATTCCGTAAGGATGTGGGGCGTAATAATGTCCTCTATGTCCATGTCACCCTCGTTCCTCATATCACCGCTGCTGGAGAGATGAAGACCAAACCCACCCAGCACTCGGTTAAAGAGCTACGGTCGATTGGTATTCAACCCGATGTTTTGGTCTGTCGTTCAGACCGTTTCTTGCCGGAGGGCCTCAAAGAAAAAATTTCTAATTTCTGTGATGTGTCTCATGCCTGCGTAATCGCCTGTGAAGATGCCCCTTCTATTTATGAAGTGCCTCTCCGCCTAGAGCAGCAAGGTCTTGCCATTCAGGTAATTGAGCTTTTGGGCTTAGAGCAGCGCACCCCCGATTTGAGCGGTTGGAAGAAACTTTTAGAGCGCATGTACCATCCTACGCATCACATCACGGTTGGAATTGTAGGTAAGTATGTCCAACTTTCTGATGCCTATATCTCGGTGGTCGAAGCCTTACGCCATGCAGCCATCGCTTTAGATAGCGAAGTTTCCCTGCGCTGGATCAATGCTGAAGATATGGATACAGCTGACGCTAGTTCTGTCCTAGAAGGACTTGATGGCATTGTTGTACCTGGTGGATTTGGCATTCGAGGGATAGATGGCAAGATCAGCGCCATCCGTTATGCTCGTGAGCAGGAAGTTCCTTTCCTTGGCCTATGTTTGGGGATGCAGTGTGCCGTCATTGAATGGGCTCGCAATGTCGCCCACTTACCACAAGCCCATTCGACAGAATTTGATCCGAGAACGCCGCACCCTGTGATTTCTCTCTTGCCCGAACAGCAAGATGTAATGGACCTTGGCGGTACCATGCGTTTGGGACTGTGGCCTTGCCGCATTACTCCCGATAGTGTGACCCGTAGTCTTTATAACGAAGCTTTGACCTATGAACGTCATCGGCACCGTTATGAATTCAACAATCACTACCGCCAACAATTCACGGCTGATGGCTACAGTATTGCGGGGACTTCGCTGGATGGTCGTTTGGTGGAAATTATCGAACGTCCAGACCATCCGTTCTTTGTAGCTACTCAATTTCACCCAGAGTTCCGTTCCCGTCCCGGTGAGCCCCATCCTCTATTCTATGGGTTCGTGAAGTCTGCCTTAGAACGAAATCAGGCTCAAAAAGGCCATGTTGAAGCAGCCTCTGCTGCCCAGTCATTAGCTTCTCCCGCTCAGTAGGTTTAATCAGAAGAAGAACCTAGAGGACCTTCATGTACGTGATTTTCCATTGGTCCTTTTGTTTGACTAAGGTATAAGTCGCTTTATAAGGTTTGCTATAAGAACGGGCTTCGTTCTTCTTGCCTCCAACCAGGTATTCCGCGTTTTCAGAAACTTCAGCCGTCACATCTACTTTTGTGGGGCCTTTCGGACTTACCTTGGAGACTTTCAGATCCTTAAGCGTATAGTTCCACTGGGCTTTGGCAGACATGCCACTGGCTCGGCTCTTCCATCGAGATAATTCCGGTTCTGCTAAGACTTCTGCCAGACCGGCGAGATTGCGCTTTGATCCTAGGGCTTCAGCCTTCTGTTTTTGCCAATCGGTAAGCACTTGCCCCGCTATTTCAGGCGTTACTTGAGCGGACGTAGTTGCTGTTGCCGCTACTGATTCAGGAGGGGTTGGCGTGGTAGGTGTTGTTGCTGCAATCGCTGGTTTTGCTACGGGCTGTTCTGGTTGGAGCGGTTCACCGACTATAGCCTGTGGTGTTGTGATCGGTTGTGTTGCGCCAGGATTGACAGGTTCGGCAGGTTTGGGTGTTGTGGGTGCAGTCGCTATCGTCGCAGTCGGTTCAACAGCAGCTGTTCTTGAAATAGTACTTGTGCTATTTCGATAGATCACAAAGCCGCCATAAACTACGAGGGTCATTACCGCTGCAGTCCAACCCAGTTTCCTCACACCATTGGGGCTAATCAAAGAGCCTCTACGTCTGCGTCTCCCATCCTGTGGCAGACTTTGGCGGGGAATAACATTCTTTTGAGAGCTAGATCTGGTGCGCTGGGCTACGGTGAGGTTATCCCGGATGGGAGACCTGGGGGGCAAACTGCCTTGATTCATATAAATAGGATTGAGCGAATCAGCATCTTTTTGGCCGTTATCATTGCCAGATAGATTTTCCAAGTAAGTTTGTACTCCTGAATGAGCGAAGTAAGCTTTCAATGAACGTGCTTCTTTTTCTTCAGAACTCTTGAGGTCTCGGATCTGTCGAGTTAAGGTCCCTAGCCATTCTTCCGCATACTGGCAAAGACCAGGTAAAAGATCGGGAGAGCCTTCAGAACGCTGTTTGATGATATCAAGAATGCCCGTTTCTTTGCTGTTTTCTAGCGCTCTTTCTGCTTCTTCTGCTTGGCCTAGCAGCAAGGCACAGACCGCCAACGCGATATGGACATCCCGACGCTGATTCAGGCGCATGAAATAGCCTCTTGCTTTGCGCACGGCATGAGGATCTCCCGACGTGTAGCCTTTGGCAAGGAGGGCTTGGGCGGCAAGATAGGCAGCGGCTACCGAAGGACGCTCTGCTTCTGGGGCAAAAATTTGGAGCTGCTCATCCCCATCAAGGAGCGGCAAGACGGTTTCGAGGAACTGGAAGATGCCATCACGATCTAAACCAGAGCCATCAGAACCATTCCCTTCGATGCCTTCACGGTCTTGGAGCCATTGTTGAAATAGTGTGATTCCCAGGGTTCGAGATTCAGGGTTCTCGTTTTTCAGGAGGGTGAGGACGCGCTCTGGACGGATATGGAGGAGCCACTGGTCCAGTTCTTTTTGTAAGGAGAGGAATTTACCTGAGTCTTGGAGGTGTAAAGAAGCGGCTTCAAGTTCTGCGGCAGCAGCTTCTAGCTGACCTCTTAAACGCAATTCTTGGGCGAGCTCTTTATGGGCAAGGATGGCCAAGAGGGTAAGGTCTTGTTCTGCAGAGGAAGAATCTGTGCCACTGGAAAAACTGGGCTGGAATTTGCTTATGGAAGAAAGAACTTCTTCTGCAAAGGGAGAATCTGTGCCACTGGAAAAACTGGGCTGGAAATTGTTGATGGAAGAAAGAACTTCTGGTGCTTCGCCACTCTCTAGCAGTAACACCAGACCGGCTACCAGTTGATGATGCTCTAATTGAAGTTTGGAGGTGGATACCGCCAGATTTTGATCATAGAGTTTTCGTTCCTCCTCGTTGCTCAAGGTTTCATAGGCCCTGAGAATCAGGTTTTGCCGCTCCTGCTTCACTTGCTCGGAGAGCTCAGTGCGTGGAAGCTGTGCCTTGCGGTCTAAGAAAGCTTGCTCTATCTGTCTTATCTGCGCGTTGTGCGGCACATTGAGAATTTGATAAAAATCGAGAGGTAGGGCGTAAGTGAGGGCCTGCATGGGCAATTCCAACAGTACAGATGCATGAATGCGCTCGAAGACCTCTCTAAGAGAGTGTGAACGATTGCTAACCCATATCCTAGTAGGTCTTCTGAACTAGAATAACAACGGATTTGCAAAACACAAGGTATGGCGCTTGAAAACCATAGAAAAATTAGTAAACCCTATGGCTGTGGCAGATTCTTGTAGGATGGCGAGTCTGCTAACCTGCAAAATATGATGGAAATGAGCCGAAATTTCCTAGAAACTCGCCTGGTGGCTGTCGTACGAGCCCCTGATCCGCAAACAGCTCTAGAGCGAGCAAAAATCTGTTTGTTGGGAGGTATTCAATGGCTTGAAATCACCTGTACAGTCCCAGCCTTTGAGGAGGTGATCCGTGACCTTTTAGATCATCCAGACTCCCTCCAAACCTTTACCCTAGGCGCTGGCACCGTCCGTTCGCTAGAAGAGGCAGAAAAAGCGGTGGCTGCAGGCGCTCAATTTTTGGTTTCTCCCCATACCGATGCAGCCTTGCTCCGTTGTGCTCAAGAAGCGGGTATTTTAGCCTGTGCGGGGGCCTACACTCCGACAGAAATCATGCAGGCATGGCATTTAGGTGCAGACTTCGTGAAACTTTTCCCCGTACACCTGGGTGGACCGGAATATGTGCGTTCTCTGAAGCAAGTGTTTCCTGAAATCCCCCTTTTTGCCTGTGGGGGTGTGGATTTTCAGAATGCTCATGATTATCTGAAGGCTGGAGCGAGTGCGGTTGGTATTGGCAGTGGCTTATGGCAAGGAGAACCAGGGCAAGACCCTGTGGCTGCGATCAGGGGATTAAGTCAAATATTTTCTATGGTTTGAATTACCCCATGATTTCATCTGTGCCCTTAAAGTGAAACTATGGTTGCCCCTTCTACATCTCCCCCCTCAGAAATCTATGATCCAAAGCGCCCGATTATTGAAATCAGGGGGTTGAAGAAGCGCTTTGGCAATAAAGTCATTCTCGATGGGATAGATCTGGATATTTATTCTGGCGAAGCGGTGGCTATTGTTGGCCCTTCTGGTACGGGTAAATCTACGATTTTGCGGATCATTTGTGGCCTTTTAGCCCCCGATGAAGGCACGGTGCGGGTAGGTGGCCATGAGATATCGGGAAATTTGGCGCATGGAGAAGCTATGCCTTTCCAAATTGGCATGGTTTTTCAGCAGGCGGCGCTCTTTGATTCTTTAAATGTGGATGAGAATGTCGGGTTTATCCTGTACCAGCACTCCAAACTACCTAAAGAGCGGATCCGAGCACTCGTCAAAGAAAAGCTGGCTTTGGTAGGTCTGTCAGGGACAGAAAACCTTTTTCCCGCAGAACTTTCGGGAGGGATGCGGACACGGGTGAGTTTTGCCCGTGCCATTATGGAGGACCCCAATGACCCGGATGACCAGCCCAGAATTCTGCTCTATGATGAACCGACGGCAGGACTCGACCCGATCGCTTCGACGCGAATAGAAGATGTGATCCGGGAGCTGTGGCGCGATCGTAGCTGTGAGTCTTACATCATTGTGACCCACCAGGACAGTACTATCCGCCGGGCTGCAGACCGGATTATCTTGCTTTATGACGGCAAAGTTCAATGGATAGGTAAAACTAGTGAAATTGATGAAACCGATAACCCTTTTGTAAAACAATTTTTCGCAGGTTTAACGGAAGGGCCGATTCAACCTAATGCTTAAATACTTAGAGATATCTATAATCCTCCTCGTCAAGGCAGGATAGATAGCGCCTCTCCACACTCGAATAAGAAATACTCTCTTATGATCACTGGAACCTTCCTAGATGAAATTAGCCACGATATCCCTGCCGCCAATTGGGGCGCTCAGGAGTGGGAGCAAGATTTTCAGGCGATGCAGACCGCAGGCATTGATACGGTTATCTTGATTCGGGCAGGCTATCAAAACAAATCTACGTTCCCTTCCAAAGTACTCGCTGAAGCTAATAAAATTCTTCTCGTCCAAGAGGACTTAATTGAGCTTTTTCTCACTTTATCAGAACAATATGGGATGGCTTTCTACTTTGGAACCTATGATTCTGGAGAATTCTGGCTTTCAGGACAGTATCAAAAAGAAGTAGATCTCAATCTCGCTTTAGTTGATGAAGTCTGGGAACGATATGGGCATTACAAAGCCTTCCAAGGATGGTATATCTCCCATGAAATTAATACTTTTGATGAAGGAGTCATGCGTGTCTATGAACAATTAGCCCAACATCTCAAAGGTCTGAAAAATTTACCGATCCTCATTTCACCCTATGTGCGTGGTTCTAAACAGTTTGAGGATGCTATTACTTTGGAGGAACATGAGGAAGAGTGGGAACAGGTGTTTAGTCGCATTGAAGGTCTAGTCGATATTGTTGCTTTCCAAGATGGTCAAGTGCATTATCATGAGCTGCCTGATTATCTCAGTGTCAATAGTAAGCTAGCTCGAAAATATGGCCTGACCTGTTGGTCCAATGTCGAAACTTTTGACCGAGATATGCCGATTAAATTCCCTCCTATAGGCTGGCCAAAATTGCGATTTAAGCTGGAGGCGGCACGAGCTTCCCAGGTGGATAAACTGATTACGTTCGAGTTTTCTCATTTCTTAAGCCCTAACTCTATTTATCCAGCAGCACAGCATCTCAATAAAAGATACTTAGAATGGCTTAAAGAGATCCAAGATTAGATTTGCTAACTCATCATATCACGGCAGAAAGTGGTACTTCAAAGCCCAATTTGGCTTGCCATACTATAGCTACTGCGCGGGTTATGGTTATTTATAATGTATCCATATATTTCCTCATACGCACCTCTAGAACTGTATTCCTTGATCCAGAGATGATTTTTATGAAGTTTAATTTTCTGTTCAAAAACTAGCAAATCTTAAAAATACGCAATAGAAGGCAGAAGTTAGTAGTATTTCTTCGGGTTTTCAGTAAATATGCAGACCAGAAATCGAAAAATTAGCCTATCCTCTCAAAAAATAATCCATTGAAATTAAGTTTTGAGTGTTCTATATTGACCTTGCAATCAGTTTTAATTGAACTGAGCGATAAATAAACCATCGTGGGGCCTGCCCTATTCTTCTTTACTGGGCAAGCCAATTACTTGTGGTCACACGTTTTGTTGCCATATTTTGGAGAAGATAAATGCCAGATACCACGCTCAATCTAAGTAATATTCAGGGAAATATCTTTGGTGGCTTCAACAAAGACTATCAGACCATGCTTTTCTTACATTTTCTAGACTCTGCTAAAGGGCGCAAATGGGTCGGTCATATCGCTAGTGAAATCGCCACCAGTGAAGATGTAGTGGCCTTTAATGACTTGTTCAAAGCGCTGAAAAAACGGCATGGTAAAGAGGGCTTTGTCAAAGCTACCTGGACAAATCTAGCATTCAGCTATAGCGGGTTGCAGACTTTAGAGGTTAAGGGTCTGCATGAGTTTCCTCAAACTTTTCAGCAGGGCATGGCGGCACGAGCAGCAATCATTGGAGACGTGAATTCAAGTGCACCAGAGCATTGGATCGGTTCCTTGGGCTCCAAAGATGTACATGCTGTACTGATCATTGCATCTGACTCACCGGCGGACCTCGCGGATACGGTAAATCGTTATATCCAAGACCCAGTCTTTACGGCAGCAGCCAAAGTGCTTTATACCCAAGAAGGGAGAACGCGCCTGGATGTAATGGGTGAAGCAGGGCATGAACATTTCGGCTTTAAAGATGGAGTTTCACAACCTGGTATCCGTGGGTTGACTCCTCCCAACGAAAGCAACCCTAATCAAGGCCAAAGGGGGCAAGACTTACTGCATCCAGGTGAATTTGTATTAGGTTATCCAACCCAAATTCCTACCCCAAAAGAGGGCGTGGACGGACCCAATCCCGATCCAGGCCCTAAGAGTGAATCTGGTCCCTATTGGACAGCAGATGGTTCCTATCTGGTGTTCCGCCGATTGCAGCAAAATGTTCAGGGTTTTCGGGATCAAGTGAAAGAATTAGCCTATGAGCAGAAACTAGCCCCAGAAGTAATGGGTGCCAAGCTGGTGGGCCGCTATAAAAGTGGGGCTCCCCTTGAACGGACAAAAGATCAACCGGATACTTTTGATCCGACTCTAGAAGACCCTTCAAAGAAAGATCCTGGACTACTTCAGGATGAACGCATCAATTTCTTTGAATATGGTGACGATACAACAGGAGAACTTGTCCCTCGCGCTGCCCATATCCGCAAAGCTTATCCCAGAGACCAGATAGGAGGGAAGGGAAGTAGTTCTGAAAGTGAGACCCAAACTCATCGCCTACTCCGACGTGGTATTCCTTTTGGTGCATCATTAGACGCCCCAGGGCAGAATTCAGATGATCGGGGTCTGCTTTTTCTTGCTTACCAAACTGACATTGAGCGCCAGTTTGAATTTGTTCAAGCAGCCTGGGTCAATGATCCAAATTTTCCATGCCCTGCTGGTAAAAACGATAAGGAAACTGTTTGTTTAGGAGACACTGTAGATGGGCAAGATCCGATCATTGCCCAAAGTTCTGAAGGGCCTTTTAATCTTCCCTCCAAAGGCTGTCCTATGCATTCAATTTCTGTAAGACACTTTGTAACGACTACCGGGGGAGAATATTTCTTTCAGCCTTCTATTAAGGCACTTTATCAGATTGCAGTTGAGTAGCCTTTACAAGGCTTAGCATTTTCAATATCAGGCCATCAACACTAAAGTTCATGGCCTTATCTTTATCTCACCTTAAAGGGCTAAATTATGGCTAACAATTTCATCCCAATTCCTGACTGGTTCTCATTTGATAATCAAGGGGCAGGAATTGCTATTACCGAGTTAATTAATAATGGCAAAAAAGACTTAATTATTTTGATGGTAGACAACCCAGAAGGTAAGAATCAAGGCTTTTATAAGATAGGGAAAAGCTTAGATGTAGCCGGTAACATTACAGGTGGTTGGGGAAACTGGATTGACGTCCCAAATTGGTTCTCATTTGATAACCAGGGAGCAGGAGTTGCAGTTGCCAATTTAGATGGAATTAACCAAGCAGCACTCATCGTTTTCATGATTGATAACCCACAGGGGCAAAACCAGGGCTATTACAAGGTGGGTAAAGGGTTGGATGCTCAAGGTAATGTCACGGGTGGTTGGGGAGACTGGATAGCTATTCCAGACTGGTTTCCTTTTGAGAATCAGCATGGCAGCATCACGGTAGCCGATCTGGATGGAGATGGAAAACCTGAACTCATCGTTTTCATGATTGATAACCCACCGGGCAAAAATGAGGGTTACTATCGAATTGGCAAAAAGCTAGATGTAGATGGCAAGGTTACAGGTGGTTGGACTAATTGGATGCAAGTGCCCGATTGGTTCGCTTGGGAGAATCAAGGAGCAGGAGTTGCTGTTGCTGATTTGGAAGGTAGTGGTGTACTTAATCTCATCGTCTTTCAAATCGATAATGCCATAGGTCAAAACCAAGCCTTCTATAAAATTGGCAAAAATATTGGTGCAAATGGAGCCATTGCAGAAGATGATTGGGGCACTTGGCTAGGTGTACCCGGATGGTTCTCTTGGGAAAATCAAGGAGGCAGCATTGCGCTCACCCAGCTAGGCGGACGGAATAAATTTTTTGCCTTTATGGTAGATAATCCACCGGGTCAAAATGCAGGTTTATACGAAGTATTTAATCTTGACCATGACCCAGCTGAACAAGGTAAATGGGAATTACTACCTTTTCATTCAGGAGTTCTAGCCGTACACGCGGCCCTACTACCTACAGGTAAAGTTCTATTTTTCGCTGGGTCTGGGAGCAGTGCAGTTCGCTTTAATAGCCCCGATTTTGGCAATGAAAACAAAGGCATTTTTACCAGTGTAGTCTGGGATCCAATGGTTGCACCGGGTCCAGGGGAGCCTAACTTTTTTCATCCAGCGACTATCCGCAATGCCCAAGGAAAACCTTTTGACTTTTTCTGTGGCGGCGACTCTTTTCTACCCGATGGTCGCCTCCTCTCTGGTGGTGGCACGCTCAACTACAATCCCTTTAAAGGACGTGCCGATGTAACTGTCTTTGACCCAAAAACCCAAACCTGGTCTTTTGTGAAAAAGATGGCTCATGGCCGTTGGTATCCGACCTTAATCACCCTTGGTGATGGCCGCATTCTTGCTACTACAGGACTAGATGAAAGCGGGAATAATCATAACCAAGCTTTGGAAATCTACTCAGCCAACACCGACACCTGGGAACTGCGAAACTTTGTCGGGGGCTTCCCAGGGTTACCCCTCTATGCACACCTCTTTGTTCTGGGAAATGGCACGATCTTCTTCTCCGGAGGTCGCATGGATGACCCACTCCAAGTTGATCCATGCATCTTCGATTTGACCAAAAATCCTGTCCCAATCAAACCTGTGCCAGACCTACTGGAACCTGTGCTAAGGAATCAATCTGCAAGCGTACTTTTGCCTCCAGCCCAGGAGCAAAAAGTGATGATCTTTGGAGGTGGACCTGTTGGTAAAGAAGACAAGACTTATGCAACCGATAAAGTGAGCATTGTGGACTTAAAAGCGGCGAATCCTGACTATGTTGCCGCTGCTCCAATGCAACTACCACGTATGCATCTTAATGCTGTCTTGCTGCCCGACCATACTGTTTTTGTCAGTGGGGGCTCGCTTAAACAAGAAGATGAGCCGCTATCAAGACTACAGGCAGAGCTTTATGACCCAGCGACTAATACCTGGCATTTGATGGCTACCGCAAAAGTCCCCCGCCTTTATCATTCCACCGCCCTCCTGCTCCCAGACGGTAGGGTCGTGGCAGCTGGTGGCAACCCTGAAGGGGGCAAGTCGGTTACCTGGGAGCCGCCTGACCCAGAAGAGGAAATGCGTCTGGAAGTTTTCAGCCCTCCCTATTTATTCAAAAGTCCCCGTCCTAAGGTCGATGCTGTACCCACGGAATGGCAATACGGCCAAACGGTTACTATCCAATCTCCTCAATCAGGAGCGATCAAGTGGGCCAGCCTTATCAAAAATGGAGTGACAACCCATTCGTTTGATTGCGGACAGCGCTTGGTGGACTTGGATATTGTTTCTCAGGGGGCTGGGTCGATACAGGCAACGGTAACCAACAACCCTAATATTGCGCCACCAGGCTGGTACATGCTCTTTCTTATAGATCAGAACAGCATACCTTCCATAGCGACGTGGATCCATCTAACCTAAGCAAGAATTGAGTCTGCCTACATCAATTAATATGCTGCCGCTGCTTGCCAATAAGAAAAAGCTCGTATAATCTGGAGGTATTGAGCGTAATTTAGGAATACAACCTATGTATTTCGGTCCTGGTTGGTGGTTACTTATCCCTGGCATGCTCCTAATGTTTTGGGCACAGATGCAGATCAAGTCAACCTATGGTCGATATAGTCAAGTGGCCTCTTCTTTGGGCGTTACAGGAGCTCAAGTAGCGCGACAGATTCTAGACAGCCATGGTCTCCATGACATTGCCGTAGAAGCTGTTCCTGGTGAGCTTTCAGATCACTATGACCCCTCAGCTAAAGCCGTATGCCTCTCGGAAGGAAACTATTATTCCAATTCAGTGGCGGCGGTGGCTGTTGCGGCTCATGAATGTGGTCACGCCCTCCAGGATGCTAAAGGCTACTGGCCTATGAATGTCCGAGCTGCTTTGGTCCCTGCGGCCAATATTGGTTCTTCCATTGGACCGATGCTGGTCATGGCTGGCATCTTCTTCAGCAGTTTTTCCTTCCTGGTGAATATTGGTATTCTCTTGTTCGCGGCAGCTTTCCTATTCCATGTGGTCACCCTGCCGGTGGAATTTGATGCTTCCAGTCGGGCTTTAAAATTAGTAGACGGTGAGATGTTGCAAGGGGAAGAAAACCAAGGCGCGAGAAGAGTCCTTAACGCCGCAGCTTGGACCTATGTAGCAACGACGCTCTATTCTCTACTTCAGCTCGTTCAGCTCTTGATGCTCCGGGATAACCGTTAAGCTCAGCGTCAAGCCCTTTAATCGAATAGAACTATGAAGAGAGCATGACTAGTCATGCTCTCTTTGTGTGCGGAGATAGCCCTCTGATGAAGAAACCAGCATCGTGCCCACTCCTTCGTCCGTGAAGATTTCCAGCAATAAAGAATGAAGTAGGCGACCATCTAGGATATGAGCAGAACGCACTCCCTGGGCTAAGGCACGGATACAACATTGAAGTTTGGGAATCATGCCTCCTCCGACAATCCCCGTCTCAATAAGATGACGGGCTTTATGCAAGTCAAGCTGATGGATCAAAGAGTTTGGGTCATCTTTTTGCTGGAGCAACCCAGGCGTATCAGTAAGCAGAATCAATTTTTCTGCTTCCAGTGCTGCAGCCAGTTCCCCCGCAGCAGTATCGGCATTGATGTTGTAAGCCTGCCCTGTGCCATCAGAAGACACGCTGGAAATGACGGGAATGTAGCCAGCCTCCAGCAAAGTGCTGATCAGTTTTACATCGATAGAGGCAATATCTCCGACAAAACCAATCGCATCTTCAGTCTCTACATAGCGACGGGCTTGAATCGTCTTACCATCCCGACCACAGAGCCCAACCGCACGGCCTCCTGCCTGGTTAATCATCTCCACGATTTCTTTGTTAACCTTGCCGACGAGGACCATCTCCACCACTTCCATCGTGGCTGCATCTGTCACCCTGAGGCCATTGACAAACTGGGTGGGAATATTCAATCGGCTCAACCAGGAATTGATTTCTGGGCCACCTCCATGCACAATTACAGGCTTGAGGCCTACTGTCGCCAAGAAGACCATATCCCGGATCACTTCTGTCCGCAGGTCTTCGCGGGCCATCGCGGCCCCACCATATTTGACCACTACGATTTGTCCTGAGAATTTTTGGATATAGGGAAGGGCTTCAGCCAAAACCTGGACACGGGCAGCAGCGGACAGTGGATGACTCATAGGTGTTCCCTAAGCAGATCGATCTTTAAGTAGTTTATTCTGCCGTAAATTGAACATACGGTAAATGTTATATCTTCCGTCTTCTTGTCCTACGGACAGCGTACATCTCAAGGCTACCCCTAGAAAGGCCACCACTTTTTGGAAGGTGATTTCTGATTCTTAGGGGATTTTTGGGGAAGGGGAGCAGAATTGCCTTTAGATTTTTGCCCGGACTGGGAGTTAGGCGGTTTGGCTGCCTGTTGACTGAGACCGAGTTGGGTACAGGCAATCTCATCCTTAGGATCTAATTGAAGTGCGTGCTGGAATTCTGCTCTTGCCATGCCAGGCAATCCCTGACTTAGATAAGCAAGTCCTAAATGAGAATAGTAACCAGATACCGAAGGAGCAAGACGGATAGCTTCTTTAAACGATTTGATAGCTTCTTTGAATTGGCGTTTCTCTACGAGTTCTTTCCCCCGTTCAAAGTGTCGCTGGGACCAATTAGTAGTATCGTTCGTAGTGTCTCCAGGATTTGTAGGAGCCGCAGGCACATTACTGACTCCGGGACTCGTTGATTTCGATACAGAATATTTTTCTAAAGGAATACTCAGAATTAAAAAACCTAAGTTCACCGTGCTTAAAGCATTCGTCAAATGGTTATCATTCAGATCTTTATACTGATTTTTTGTAAGTTCCTCGATTTCCTTGCGGTAGAGTATTTTCAACTCTTCCATATTGCGAGCAGGAGAAAGTCTTAAGACTTCAGGAGACTCAGGAAGAGGTGTTTTGTTATCACGAAATTTTATAGAAGCCAGACGGAGCAGCAAATCGTAATCACGGCGACGAACACTATTACTCAGGGTTTCAAAAGCAGGATTTACTACTCTACTTAAAAGAATTTCTGCACTCTTTCGCTTCTCGGGATCACGAACAAAGCGGTCAGGATGAAGTAACTTAGTTTTATTTCGGTAGTTTTTTCGAATCTCTTCAAGATCAGCATCTAAAGGAACTCCAAGGACGGCATAGTGGTCCTGGCTGTACTGGGCGAGCCCCTCTGTCACAAAAGGAGCATGGTTTTCGTCGGTGATGCGTTCCAAAGGAGCCATATCTAGGGGAGCTGTTTCAGTTTACCTGTAGAAGATAAGATGTGTGCTGCCCTGTCCAAAACATCTTTCAGCTATTGGCCTTGAACTCGCAGCAAACCCATGCTCCATAGAAGGAAAGGTTAGTTAGGAGCCATCACCAGTTTACTAAATGTTCAAAGACTGTAGAACTGGGCAAGACTCATCCATCACTACAGAACCTAGTGTGCCCGTTTGTAGTCGCAGAAACAACGGACCGACCTTTGAATCTTAATGAATATTCTGAGTGCGTTAGATGAGCTTAGGAAAAGGGGATTGGGGTCTATGAGAATCTGTCAGTGTATCCATCGCCACGGGTACAGCGCATCGAAAAGTACGCTTTTGTATCATGAAATTTCAGCTCCTACAAAGCATGGCAAGCTAGAAGAGGCTAAGAAATAAAAGAATTAGGAATTATGGCTGGCAAAATTTACGCAGTAACAGGGGCTACGGGCCTCGTAGGTAAACGACTCTGTAAAAGGCTCATAGAGCGAGGCGACCAAGTGCTCGTCCTTTCTCGCAATCCACAGGCCGCTAAAAAGAAAATTCCTCAAGCCTCAGGATACCTATTTTTTTCACCCAGCCAAGCTCTTGAATCTCAAGCCCTAGAGGGAATTACAGGGGTGGTTCATCTGGCAGGAGCTCCCCTTTTTGGGAAACGCTGGGATGACTCCTACAAGCAAGAAATCATGGAAAGCCGAGTCCAAGGAACCGAACGCATCATCATGGCGCTAGGACAACTCCAGCAAAAACCAGAAGTTTTGGTGTGTGCCTCTGCCGTTGGCTATTACGGCGCGAGGGACAACACTCCGTTGACCGAAGAAGCTTCCCCAGGCAACGATTTTCTATCGCAGGTATGTCTCGCCTGGGAAGCCGCCGCTGCTAAAGCTTCTGCTCTTGGCATCCGTAGAGTATCGACCCGCCTCGGCATTGTCATGGACGCCCAAGAAGGAGCTTTAGCCAAAATGCTCCCTCCCTTTCAAGCTTTTGGGGGAGGACCTTTGGGCACAGGTACCCAGTGGTTTAGCTGGGTGCATGCAGAGGATGTCGTCGGTATTATTGTCTGGGCTTTGGATAATCCTCAAGTAGAAGGGGCCGTCAATGCCACAGCCCCCAATCCTCTACAAATGGCTGATTTTTGTAAGGCTTTAGGGGAAGTCATTCAACGTCCTAGTTGGCTACCCGTGCCCAAATTCGCCTTAGAACTTCTCCTTGGTGAAGCAGCTCAGGTATTGGTAGAAGGCCAAAAAGTGATTCCCCAGAAAGCCCTGCAAGGGGGATATACCTTTTTGTATCCAACCGCAAAACAAGCCTTGAAAAATTTACTGGGATAGCCCGCCAGTTCTATCGTCAAACCATGAGGAACGGTCTACCTAGAACACCATCCTTACCCGGGTGATATCTATTGGCTCATCGAATTTTTTAAAGCTACCCTTAGTAAAGATTTAGGCAACACAAAGAGATGTATGCGGTTTACCTTTGCTCGTACCAAGCCCGGAGTGCAGCTTGTTGGATTTCCTGAAGTGGTTTGTCTTTGGTCTGCGCGAGATTACGGCAATCTTCATATTCTGGCCTGACCTTGATAATCTTTCCCCCTCGATGACCGAGCTTCAAGGTAACAGTTCCAAATTCAGTTTGGACCTGTTCAAAACTACGGCCCAAAACCGAACGGGTAGAGAAGGTCCGGCGAACTCCTAAGGTGGGTGTTTCAAGAAAGATAATTTCTTCGCATAAATCAATCGAGCCCGGCCAACAGAGAACGGTCAACAAAGTTCCTGGACGAGATTTTTTCATTTGGAGTGGGGTGGTAAACACATCCAAAGCCCCAGCATCCATCAACTTTTCCAAGAGATAACCAATCGTTTGCGCCTCCATATCATCCATCTGGGTTTCCAGCAGCGCGATGACTTCGGTGTGTTCATGGGATTCTTGGCTTTTCTGCACCGTTAAGGATGGCTCAGGGGTTCCTAACCAGAGACGGACCATATTAGGAATAGGCAAATCTCGTTCTCCAGCCCCCAGGCCAACACAATTCACCACCATCTTGGGAATACCCCCAAAACCACGGGCCAAGGTGACTGCTAAAGCTGCGCCCGTAGGCGTTACCAATTCTTTTTGAATTCCATTATCAAACGTAGGAACCTTCCCCATCTCCCACAGTTTAATGACCGCAGGCGTAGGCACGGGCATGAGGCCATGAGCCGCTTTCACTGTACCTCCGCCAAAAGGCAAGGCTGAACATGATAGAGAATCTATCCCAAGCCAGTTTAGACCTAAGCAGGAACCGACAATATCCACCAAAGCATCAGTGGCCCCGACTTCATGAAAGTGGACTTCTTCGGGGCTTGTCCCGTGTACTGCTCCTTCCGCTTGCGCCAGCGTCGTAAAAACCTGAGCCGCCCAGTTCGCCGCTCTTGCTGGTAAACCAGCCTGTTCAATCATCCTTTGAATATCAGGGAGATGGCGGTGGTGATGACCGCTGTGGTCGGTCAGGTGGACGTGTACTTTAGTGGCCAGTACCCCATTTTTCAGGACTTTTTCACACGCAAGACGATATTCTTCTTGTAAACCAAGTTTCGCGAGCTCTCGCTCTAAGTAGGTCAGAGGCACACCCGTATCGACTAGCGCACCCAAAAGCATATCTCCTGCCAGTCCTGAGGGGCAGTCTAAATAAGCTATCTTGGGCTCACTGCTCTGCATAACCTCATTATCTTAAGCCTATGCGTTCGCCTGATACCAATCTTTACTTCCCGATCCTCTATCCCATGGGTTATTGGAATACAAATAGTTATGGCCTCACGGTAGAAGATGTTTTTCTGACCGCAGCGGATGGCACTAAACTTCACGGCTGGTGGGTTCTGGGTCTAGAAGCCGCTCCTACCCTGCTGTTTTTCCATGGAAATGCCGGAAATATCACCCACCGTATTGATAATTTGCTGCACTGGCAAAAACGTGGGCTGAATATCTTCATTCTGGACTACCGGGGTTATGGTCGCAGTGAAGGAACACCCCATGAGGCAGGGCTTTATCAAGATGCGGAGGCGGCTTATGCCTACGTCTGCGAGACCCGTGGGATCGCTCCTGAACAGGTGGTGCTCTTTGGACGTTCTCTAGGAGGAGCGGTCGCGCTCTATATAGCCTCAAAGTTGCCGGGGGCTGGAGTAATCATCGAATCTACGTTTACCTGCTTACAAGATTTAGCCACAATCTTCTTTCCTGGAGTCGATGCCAGCCTTTTTCAGGGTCAATATGAATCTCTAAAGCGGATAAAGAACCTGACCATACCTTTACTGGTTGTGCATGGGACCCGAGATGACCTCGTACCTGTAGAGCAAGGAAAACAACTTTTTGCTGCTCATCCTGGGCGCATAGGCAAACAAAAACAGCTGTATCTCATCGAAGATGCCGGTCACAATGACACTTATTACCTGGGTGGTGAAAAATACTTTGAAACCCTCGAACAGTTCATCCGCCAGGTTTGCTCTAACGCGTGGAAGCTTGCTCCCTCATCGACTTCAGAAAGGCCATAGAGTCATAGATATAGGTCTATGGGAATAGATCTACTATTATTGAAGGGCAGGTAAAGCTATATGAGGTCTGTACGTGTATTCTGTTTCGGATTCTGCTGCTCACGTTATGCACAGCATATTTTCCTACCAGTTTTCCGTACTAGATGTTCCTATCATCCTCACGCTCGTTCTACTAGAGGGGGTATTGAGTTTTGATAATGCAGCTGTTCTTGCTGTAATGAGCCGAAAACTCCCCCCAGATCAACGCAAAAAAGCACTTACCTACGGTTTAGCGGGTGCTTATGTGATGCGCTTTCTGGCCATCGTCTTTGCTGCGGTCTTGATTGCTGTTCCTGTTACTCGCCTCATTGGTGGCTTTTATCTGCTCTACCTCTGTGTGAAGCACTTCTGGGATTTTAGAAATGGAGCCCATAATCAAGAAGAGGATATCCCTACCATTTTTTCTAAAATTGGCTTCTTCAAAATCAGCCCCTTTTGGAAAACGGTGATTGCGATTGAGCTGGCCGACCTCGCTTTTGCCATAGACCAAGTTCTGGTTTCAGTCGCTTATACAGAGAAATATCTACTCATTGTCTTGTCATCGTTTGCCGCGATCCTCATGCTCCGCATCTCTGCCATGCTGTTGACCAAGGTCATCGATTGGTTTCCAAGAATTGAACAAATTGCCTATGCTGTTGTCGGTTTTGTCGGCTTAAAGCTCGTAGCAAGCTACTGGGAGATTGAAATTCCTAAGCAAGTTTCCGTAACGCTTACAATGGCAGCTTTTCTGATTCCGATCTCCATTAAGTTAGTGCGTGATCGTTTTGCCCGAGTCCGCATCTCACCCTAGGCACTATGGAACGTCTGGCGGTTCATCTCATTCCTGTTTTGCGCGATAACTATATCTTTCTACTGGTGGATACTCAGGAGCCTAAGGCTGTTGTCATAGACCCAGCTCAAGCGCAACCCGTAATCAAGCAAGTAGAAAGTCTAGGCGTAGAGCTGATCGCGATTTTGAATACCCACCATTGCTGGGATCATGTGGGTGGCAATCAAGCTTTAAAAGCGCGGTACCCTCAGCTTAAAATTTACGCTTCCCAAGTTGATGGAGAACGTAAAAGAGTTCCAGGACAGACTGAGCAACTGAAACACGGAGATACTTTTTCGTTTGCTGGAGAAGAAATCCAGGTATTTTTCGTGCCTGGACATACTTTGGGGCACATCGCCTATTGGCTTCCTCAAAGTGGGCATCTATTCGCAGGAGATACGCTTTTTGGTGCAGGTTGTGGCAGGCTCCACGAAGGAACCCCAGCCCAAATGCAAGCTTCCTTGAATCAGCTCCGATCTCTGCCCGATGAAACTTTAGTCTGGTGCGCCCATGAATACACCCTCAACAATTTACGTTTTGCCCTGACTGTAGATCCTAACAATCCAGACTTGAAAGAGCGTTTACAAACAACAGAAGTCCTCCGCACCCAAGGAAAACCCACCGTTCCCCTATGCTTGGCAGAAGAGAAAAGAACAAATCCGTTCCTGCGCTACGACCAACCAGCACTGCAAAAAAGTACGGGTGAGTTCGATCCCGTGAGCGTTTTTGCCAAAGTCCGCAGCTTAAAAGATCGATGGTAAGCTCCCCACGAAATTGGGGGCACTCTAGCATGCTTGAACTGGTAACCAGGTTAGCGATGCACACAGATTGCTACCTTTTCAGATTTAGCAAAGCTATCAAAAGGTGATCGCTGAATCTCTTTAATCAGCTAATTTACTTGCTTAAGAATCTTGGGGGTCCAAGGCGCATTCGTCGTTCACCCGGCCTGTGACAGCGGCCTAGAAAGGAAGTTCATCCTCTTCCAGAGAAGGAAGGTTCACCGGAGGCTTAGGCGGGGCAACACGACGTTCCGCAGCAGGTTTAGAGGCAGCTTTGGGCGGAGGGGAAGCAGCAGACTCCTGCACCGAGAACTCTCCAGCCCCAGCACTTACGGATACCACTTTACGGGCTTGCACTTCTGCCCGTTTTTCTTTGTAGCCCTCCCGTTCAATGGTATTCATACGCAATTGCCCTTCCACCACGACGGTATCGCCTTGATGGAATTGCTGGGCAACTTCTTGGGCCAGATTGCGGGTCGTTTCTCCAGGGCGGGCCACCCGACCAAAAACCACCACGCTCACTTGATAGGGGGCTTCTTCAGGACGGGCAGCAGCAAAACGGAGAGGAAACTTGGCTATGGCCAATCCATCGGGGGTTTCTCGTAATTCTGGATCACTGACGACCTCTCCTAGGATGGCAATTGCGTTCATACTTCCACAGGCTCCTTGACTTCAGGAATAAATTCATTTTCGTCCAGCACGGTGAGGAACCGGAGAACTTTTTCATCTAGTTTAAGGGCTCGCTCCAATTCTGCTTTCGTCGCCGCGTCAGCATCGTAGTTCAGCTGCACATAGACGCCTTCTTTCAGATTTTTGATTTCGTAGGCCAGGCGGCGTTTGCCCCGAATATTGGTTACAACATGTTCAGCACCCTTGTTGGTCAAAAGGTCTGTGTAGGCAGCAACAGCGGTGGTAAGCGCTTCATCTACAAGTTCTGCATTCAAAATGAATAGGGTTTCGTAACGACGAGCAACAATGGACATTAGAGACTCCTTATGGTCTGCGGCCCTCATAAAGGCAGAGGGCAAGGATAAATGCTTGAGTTAAGCGACTCTCTATAATACCAGAGCTAGAGGTCTAGCTGACCGACAAAAACCTTTTGGGCAGGCCCCGTCATGAAAACATGATCATTGTCATGCCAGTAGATCTCTAAAGGGCCCCCAGGAAGTTCTACTGTCGCCCGTTTTTCTGCTTTCTGGTTCAACACAGCCGCCACCAGAATGGCACAGGCTCCGGTACCACAAGCTAAGGTTGGTCCTGCTCCACGTTCCCAGACTTTTACGTTGAGATAGGTGGGATTGAGTACGTGCACAAAATGCACATTGGTCCGCTCTGGGAAAGCGGGATGAGATTCAATAGCAGGACCCCAATTCGCCAGGTCTACAGCCTTCAGGTCATCTACAAAAATTACGGCATGGGGATTACCCATGCTTACCATGGTCACATTAAAACAACTCCGACGCCCTGAGCCTGTCGAAGGGCAGGGTTCCGGCAAAGGGAGATTCAGGACTTTCTCCCCTTTGGGAACCAAGGTAGTCGGGATTTCTTCAGCCCTGAGGCGGGGCGGTCCCATATCCACGGTCACATACTCTCCATCAAATCTCGGGACAATCAATCCAGCCTTGGTTTCGATGGAATACCCGCCTTCTTCTGTCGGGATATTGAGCTCCCTCATAAACTTGGCAAGACAACGGATACCATTGCCACACATCTGGGCCTCAGAACCATCGTTATTGAAAATCCGCATGGCGTGAGGTTGGCTGATGGAAGGCAAGAGGAAGATAACCCCATCCCCTCCGACCCCAAAGTTTCGGTCACAAACCTGACGGGCTTGCGCAGGACTGAGCATAGGTTCATGCTGCGCACGGTTGTCTATAAGGACAAAATCGTTGCCGAGACCTTGGTATTTGGTGAAAGGGATCACAAGCGAAGACCTATTACTAATGCAGTTCGGGGCAAATGAACTCGCCCCGAACTGATTTTACCTAATCAATATCCTACATAGTTCGCAGTCTCTTTTAGAGCTGCGACGCGCCCTTTGGCAAGACATGTGTAATTGAGCGGTCATCCCCTCGAAACTCAAGGCTCCAAAGCGATGGAGTCCAGTTTGTTGATTTGCTTCCAAAGTAATTACATAATAGTTACATGGCAACTGAACCGATCAAGGCACAAATTATTAGAATTGGGAACTCAAAGGGGTTAAGACTTCCGAAAACGCTTCTCGAACTCAGTGGCATTCAAGACGAGGTAGAACTTCTCGAAAGAGATGGAGAAATCGTCATTCGTCCTGTGAAGAGCGTACGAGAAGGTTGGGCTGCCTCATTTCAGGAAATGGCGAAGCAGGGGGACGATGCGCTTTTGGATGAAGAGCGCCCTAGCGAGTGGGATGAAACGGAATGGGAGTGGAAATAGCACGCTTTGACGTATATCTCCTAATCCTAAATCCGACGGTAGGAAGCGAGATTCAAAAGACACGCCCTTGTCTGGTGATTTCGCCGGATGAAATGAACCGCTACAGCAGAACCATGATTATTGCCCCTATGACAACGAAGGGAAGACCCTATCCAACGCGGGTTAAATGCACCTTTCAAGGCACAACAGGTCAAATTGTTCTCGACCAAATACGCACTGCAGATAGGTCCCGTCTTGTTAGAAAGTTGGGAACACTCGACAAAAAGACTGGGACGAAGGTTCTCTCTGTCCTTCAGGCAATATTTACGGAGTAGAAATGACGCGGTAGGGCACAACAATATAGCCTTCTTGACTATTACCCAAAACCTGATTGCGAGCCACCCCCCAGTACCACCAGTAAGCGCCCACATAGGCACAGAGAATGCCATCCAACTGGTCTTCCAAGGCTTTCATCTCGACGCCTTTAAGAGGAATAGAGGGCAAGGAAGACAAAGAAAGTTTGGGCGTGTGGAGGGCCAAATCTTCCAAAATCAGACTGCGATAGTGTTCTAGCTCCAGTCGGCGCTCCGCCAAGGGGCCTTTTTTGTACTTGAGAATCCGTGACAAATCGAACAGATGAACGATGGCCGGATGGGGAAAGCACTCTATTTGATAACGTCCTGTTCGTAAGGGTTCTATAGTATCCGCATGATTGAATTTTCGGGCTTCTAAGGCTTTGCCTAAGGCCACGGTACGTTCGGCAAAAGGTCTTTGTAGGTTGGCCGGATAGCACCCTGCATGGTATTTCCCAAAATATCTATGGGTTAACTTATCGGGAAGACGCATTCCGGTTGCGTTGGGAATAATCGTAGGGGCATCTACAGAAACTAAAGCAGGCTCATCTCCCGTCACCCGGTCCACCCACGCCAAAATGTCATCAAGGGGCTGATGATGAACCATTTCGAAGAGGGTAAGTTGTGCTCCATCCCATTCCAGTGCTGCCAGCCCACTTGATCCTGTTTGCCAGCCAAAATCAATCCCTAAAAACTTCACCCAAGAATCTCCGGCTCTATCCTCTAAACCATGCTGACTTAATATGAAAATGCCAGCAAACTAAACAGCGTAGTTGAAAATTGCTATCGTGACATCATAAGAGCTATAAAACCACCCCTGAGTGCATCATGAATGATTCCAACACGAACTCTGTAAAGCTGCGCAGACAAGTGGTTGAGGAATATCACAAGTTGTCATCGCTGGAACAAATGATTGTCCAATTGTTTTCGGTGGTTTATGAGCCGATTAGTAAAACTGCTTTTGTAAGTTGTTTGAAGCAGACTGGGGTACAAGATGAAAACAGTAAGCCTTTCACCCCGCAAACCCTCAAACCTTACCTGGATCGATTATTGGAAGCGGGCTTGTTGGTTCAAGAAAGTGGGCAAGGTTTTCAGTGCCATCCATTACTGGTAGAGATTGCTACACGCGATGCCGTAAAGGCAGGACACTTTGAAACACTAGCCACCGTGGTCCAGGAGAGACTACCCATTGATGTTCCCTGGAAAAATGGAACTCGCCGTTTCAAGAGTGAACGCCAATTGATGCGCGAAGTCCGGATCGGGATTTACCACCAAGACATCCAGTTTGTCCAGAAACAGTTGGAAGATTACTACCGATACAGCTATTCAAGGGACCAGATCTCGATTGATGTGTTTTATCAACAAGTATTTGATAACCCCTTTGATCCCGATTGGTTCCGCACCTTGCCTCCAGAATTGTATGAGAGCGTGTTAGTCAGTATCCTGTGTGGCTCAATGCGGGGATTAACCCCCGCTGATGAAGCTTTTTCCTTGCTTCAGGAAGACTGGGCCGGACCGCATAAAGGCCCTGATTGGCAGCCCATTCTGTTGACAGAGCAACTGATCCTGCGGGGCAGATTCCAGGAAGCTCAACAGATTTCTGAGTTCCCTTCTGAAGGGTACCGCATTGATTCTATTAACCTCCGGGGATGGTTAGCTTTTCTGCGGGGTGATAACGAGTACGCCATCGCACAATATACTGCTGCCTTGCAAGCCCTTAAGAAGGCTACAGGTAAACGAAAAATATATTTTCAGTCCATGAGTGGACTGTTTTTTGTTCTAGCGCTCCTAAAGGACGGGACGGCCGCTCGTCTGAGCGAAGCAGAAGGGTATGCCAAGCTTGCTAGTCAATCTGGACATTGGCTTAGCCCAATTTATGCAGTGCTGGAAAGTGTGGTAAAAATTCAGCGGGGAGATCTTTCCCAAAAGGAATGGTTACTCCATATCTTTCCCCACTTAGGGCAGAATAGTTTAGAAATATTGCTCTGGGCTTTATGCCTTTACTGGGTTGATAGTGATCAAGCAAAAATCCATGTGCCAAACGTACTAGAACCCTTTTATGAGCAAGCTGAGGCTGCAGGTTATCACTGGTTGGCGATGGAGGCAATGGAATTGCTGTCACGGATCCAACCCGAAAAGTATGGCAAACAGGCCATGGCAATTCGTCAAGACAGTGACCTCCGTCCTCTAGCGGACTTGATCCAGCCACAGGAAGCTTGGGAACTATGCTTGAATGCTCTGGCCAACCTGCAACCGCAAGCAACCGCAAAACCGGAGACGATCCAACGCCTGGCCTGGTTTGTCACCTTTCACCCCAGAGGCTGCTTACTGCAACCCCGAGAGCAAACCATCAATGCCAAAGGAGAGTGGAGCAAAGGTCGCCCTGTCGCGCTTAAACGCCTTAAAAACGATACGGATGAGATTGGCTATCTCACCGCTCAGGATCTACGGGTTTGTTCTCAGATCAAGGCCTACTCTGATTCTTATGGCTGGGGAAAAATCGAATATGCATTTGGGGAAAAGGCTCTAGCGGCTCTGATTGGACATCCGTTGGTTTTCTGGGAAGATGCCCCGACCACGCGCGTCGAAATCGTAAAAGGAGAACCCGAGCTACTGGTGAAAAAGGGGAAGGGGGAACGATTAACCTTACAGTTTTCCCCCGCATTCAAAGGGAATCAGGATATTGTCGTCGTTAAAGAAACCCCAACCCGGCTTAGTGTCCTTGAGATCACCGCCGAGCATCGGCGCATTGCTGAGCTTCTGGGCAAGCAAAACCGTTTGGAAGTGCCTGCCAGCGCTAAAGAGCGGGTCTTGGCAGCCATCAATGCCGTCTCTGGGGTTGTCACCGTCCATTCCGATATTGGTGGTGGGGTGACCAGTGCAGAGGAGGTGCCTGCACAGACAAAACCCCATATTCATTTGTTGCCCGCTGGTGTAGGACTAAAAGTAGCGGTGCTGACTCGTCCTTTCGCGCAGGGGGGCCCCTATTATCGCCCTGGCACCGGAGGGGAAACCGTTATTGCAGAGATCGACGGCAAGCGGTTGCAAACCACGCGTAATCTGCGGGCAGAGAAACAACTCGTCCATACTACCGTGGCAGATTGTCCTACCTTAGCCCGCCAGTCAGAACAGGATGGGGAATGGCTGGTGGAAGATCCAGAAGACTGCTTGGAACTGCTGCTGGAACTGCAAGCCTTGGGGGATACGGTAGTCCTCGAATGGCCTGAAGGCGAGAAACTACGCGTTAGTCACCAGGTCAATCTCAAAGATTTCCAGTTGAAGATTCAGCGCCAGAACGACTGGTTCTCGGCAAACGGTACGTTGAAAGTGGACGATAATCTGGTGCTAGACATGCAGCGCCTGATGGCTTTGCTTGAGCAAACCCCCAGCCGCTTTGTTCCCCTCGGGGAGGGTCAATTCCTGGCGCTAACCCAGGAATTTCGCAAACGCCTGGATGAACTGCGGGTATTTTCTGAAAAACAGGGAAAAGAACTTCGCCTTCACCCCCTTGCCGCCTTAGCGATGGAAGACTGGATGGGAGAGGTGGGAGCGCTCACCGCTGACAAATACTGGAAGGCCCATATCCAGCGGCTTCGGGAAATTCAGAACCTGGAACCAACGCTGCCCTCCACGCTTCAGGCGGAGTTGCGCGACTACCAGATCGATGGCTTCCGCTGGTTGGCACGACTCGCCCATTGGGGTGTGGGTGCTTGTCTGGCCGATGACATGGGACTCGGTAAAACCCTGCAAGCGTTGTCCGTCATCCTCACCCGTGCGCCCGAAGGTCCAACTCTGATCGTGGCACCAACTTCAGTAGGTATGAATTGGGTCAGTGAAGCCCAGCGGTTTGCCCCTACGCTCAATGTGATTCAATTGGGCAGTGGAGAGCGTCAAAAGGTACTGGATCAGCTACAACCGTTTGACATGCTGGTGTGCAGTTATGGTCTGTTGCAGCAGGAAGAAGTGGCACAGATGCTGGCAAAGGTACAATGGCAAACCACTGTACTGGATGAGGCACAGTCTATCAAAAACTACGCCACCAAGCGATCACAGGCGGCCATGAATCTAAAAAGTAGTTTCAAACTGATCACTACGGGGACACCGATCGAGAATCACCTCGGTGAACTATGGAACTTATTCCGCTTCATCAATCCAGGGTTGCTCGGTTCGCTGGAAAACTTCAACGAACACTTTGCCACCCCGATTGAGAAATACGGTGATAAGCAAGCACGCATCCGACTGAAAAAACTGATTCAACCGTTTTTACTCCGCCGTACCAAAAGTCAGGTGCTGGAGGAATTACCGACCCGTACCGAAATCCTGCTACAGGTGGATCTGAGCCAAGAGGAAATGGCCTTTTATGAAGCGTTACGCAGAGAAGCGTTAGCAAAGCTATCCGAAAGTGATGCTCCTGCCGGTGCCAAACATTTGCAAGTGCTGGCAGAAATCATGAAGCTGCGTCGCGCCTGCTGCAATGTACGTCTGGTCACATCCGATATCACCCTTCCCAGTTCCAAGCTGCAACTTTTCGGTGAAGTGCTGGAGGAGCTCCTTGAGAACCGCCATAAGGCCCTAGTATTTAGTCAATTCGTGGGTCATTTGCACCTGATTCGAGACTTCCTGGATGGGCAAAAAATCCATTACCAATATTTGGATGGGAGCACTCCTGCTGCGGAGCGTAAAAAACGAGTTGAGGCCTTCCAGGCTGGAGATGGAGATGTCTTTCTGATTAGTCTCAAGGCAGGCGGTACGGGGCTGAATCTTACGGCTGCGGATTACGTCATCCATATGGACCCCTGGTGGAATCCGGCAGTGGAAGACCAAGCCAGCGATCGCGCTCATCGTATCGGTCAACACCGTCCGGTCACCATCTACCGCCTGGTGTCCAAAAACACGATCGAAGAAAAGATCGTGAATTTACATCAGCACAAGCGAGATTTAGCCGACAGCCTGCTGGAAGGTGCGGATATGAGTGGCAAGCTTTCCACGGAAGAGTTACTACAGTTGATGTGACAATCCTCGATCGTGCTTCAGATAAATGTGGGTTTACTAAACCAGAGCGTGTAGAGTGTTCTGGAGCAAGCAATCGCATGTCCTCTTTAGGGCAAGGTTCAATCAGGGGGAGGTTACTGCTGCTCTTGCCCAAACATCTGAACCATCAGGTCAAAGAGGTCTTGAGGAGAGCGTTGACCGAATTCTTGCTCCAATACCGCTCTCATTTGGGTTTGTAGCTCTGGAGGAATCGCGGCGACTTCCTGGGTAATGCTCTGCAGTCCCTGTTGGAGTTGCATGGTCACATCTGCGGGCAAGTCTGAGATGGCCAGCAATTTGTTGGCCAAAACATCAAAAACGAGTGCGGCTGGGATTTCTAAAGTTTCAACCTGTTCATTATTCAACGTTTGAACAAACTGAACAATGGAAACCAATAAATCCTGAGGATTACGGGCCCGGACTCTATCTTCTACGGTTGGGCGGGCCTGCTCTATCAGGTCTTGGGGCATCTGGCCTAGTTGCTCTTCCGTCATCGCCAAGAGCTGGTCTAAGCTTTGGCGGTCTTGCTCAGAAATAGGAAGGTCTGAGCCCAATACAGTTTGAACAGAATAAGACAGGGTCAGAATTTGGGTAAGTTCTTCGGTCATGAATATCCCTAAATGGGGGCGCTTGAAAACACTACTCTATCCAGTTTAAGCGTCTACGTGGGCTTTATGCGCCCAGGTACGCTTTGATTACTTCTGGATTTTCTCGAACGACTTCTGGGGAACCTTCACAGATTTTCTCCCCAAAGTTCATGACGACAATATGGTCTGAG
>JBAUTB010000253.1:0-1771 GCA_049582005.1 Gloeobacterales cyanobacterium
TGTAGAGATGGCAGGGAGAGCAACGCTTTTTTAGCCGCCTGCGGATCTGAACCCGCAGCAAGAGACTCTTTAATTTCTAGACTGACCTTTTTATCGGCAGTGATTGTTCCGACACCGGAGCCTAGACCAGTACCAAAGTCTTTGGAAGAGGCATACCAAGTAAAAGCAAATTGATTTTGCTGTCTTTTGGTAATACGTAGCATGAACCACTGAGGTTTAGCCTTCTTGTCTTGATTATTCTGATAGAACCCATACATCGGGCTATCTGGGAGCAAGGCAACATAGGAGGCTCCCTGCGCAATGGCTATTTCTTCAGGGGTTCTGAGCGGACGTAAGGAATTTAGATATTGGGGAATGCCCACGCAAGCGGCTCCAAAGATACCCGCAGTGACCATGAGCAGAAAGGTTTTAGCAGTTGCTGCGCGAGCATTAGAAGAAACAATGATTTGGTGAGGAGGCGCAGTCTGGGGAGCTTTCTTCTGAGCAGGACCAAATATCGGATTCACTGAAAATCTCCGAGCGGTTTGTAGGTAGCTTAGGGGGGCAGCTATATTTCTCAAACAGGAGTGGTGACTGCTATTTGGTAGCGTGGGCAAGGTGAAATGACTCACTGATGGCCCTTTGAGAATCGTTGGGAGCCCCCTACGCTAGGGCAAAACCGAGGGTCTGACATGGGAAATCACATTAGGAAAACCCTGGAATACTTTCAAGCGCGTATTCCAGTCATAGGCATAGAGGACAGCATCGCTGAAAGAATCCGCACCACCGAAATACTAAGCAAAGAAGTAGCAGAACGCTTAGGGCTAGAAACTTTTATCTGGGATCTTTCCAGGGGTTTAAGACATTTAAGGCCAAAGGAAGGAACGAAAACCTTTCAGCAAAGCGAACTAAGCGACGTTCTGCGATACCTCGATCAGGAAACTCCCAAGGGACTCTATATATTTCTCAATGCAGACCTGGACCGAGTTGGGATTCAAGCGGTAACCAACCTATTTTTTAGCCTGAGAGAACATCAAACAAGGATCGTTTTTTTGGGAGAACCATTGCCTAACGAACTGGCAGAACTCATCCCCTCTATTGAAGTTCCACTCCCCACCAGGGAAGAAATCATATCCATCATTGAGACGTGGATCAGCGAGCGGAAGCTAGAAACGCTTTCTACCGAGGACATCAATCTCTTAGCCAGAGCGGGGCAAGGCTTATCTCATCAAGAGCTAGAAAATGCCCTAGAGCTGGCTTACGTGAGGGAAAGATTGATAGCCAAAGAGTCGGTAGAACATCTGAACAGGGCCAAGATAGAAAAGCTCAAACAGTACAACCTGACTTTTATGCCCAAGCCAGATGCCCAAGTTGGGGGGTTAGATGAGCTTAAAAAATGGTTGGCTCAGAGGGTCAAGCTGCTGGACCCAGAGGCTAAGAAGACGAAAATCCCTGCGCCCAAAGGAATCTTGTTGGTTGGCCCTCCAGGCTCCGGTAAGTCAATGGTCGCCAAGACGGTTTCCCATGAGTGGTCTATCCCCTGCCTATTCCTGGAAATGGCCAGAATTTTTAGTCAGGGCGAGGGTAATTCTGAGAGGAATTTCCGCAACATCATACGAATTGCTGAAAGTATTGCCCCATGCGTGTTGTGGATTGATGAAATGGAGAAAGCCTTTGCTACGGGGAATGAAACCAGTAGGCGAATCTTGGGGATGTTCCTCAACTGGATGCAGGAAAAACAAGCACCCGTCTTTGTATGTGCCACCATCAACCGAATTGGAGAACTTCCTCC
>JBAUTB010000254.1:0-1934 GCA_049582005.1 Gloeobacterales cyanobacterium
GTTCCTAGGCGGCAACAGTGGCCGATCAGCCAATCAGGGAACAGCCCAACAGCAAGCGCGTGCATTCGCCACTCAATTTGACCGGCTATATCCTGGTACGGCTGCTGCTTACAATGGAAAAGCTGTACGCTTCCACTGGCCAACAGCCCCTTTTGTACTGGGCAGCTATGCCTGTTACTTACCAGGACAGTACACAACCATCCGCGCTGTCGAAGGCGAGGCCGTGGACAATCTATTTTTTGCGGGCGAACACACGAGTCTGGACTTCCAAGGCTATATGAACGGCGCTAGTGAGTCGGGGGAGCGAGCAGCTTCTGAAGTCCTGGCTAAAATCCGTAAAACTAGCAGGACGGGGGTGTAAGCTCAAAACCCAGAAAATTCCGTCAACTCGCACGATGTTCTATCGTGCCTGAAATTCTTGAAGCGGTCTGAAGCCAGTTCGGTGTTGCTGATGGTGTGCTGGATGTTGCGGTGGCCGAGGTAAGGCTGGATCGCCCGCGTATCCTGTCCGTCGTTGTCCAGCTTGTAGCCGGTGGCGTGTCGCAGCATATGCCGGGAACTCGAGGCCTGCATGGCGACCGGCGCGTCCATCTTAACGGGCACTACACATGCAGCGCTGGGCAGGTCATCGGCCTGGATGCGATCGTGGCAGGGCTGGATTTGGGCTGACGGAATTTTCTGAGTTTTGGGTTTACACCCTCTGTTGGGAATTACCGTTCTCATAACCATCTGAAACCAACAAATTCTGCCCCAAAAGCCCTAAAATGTACGCATTATTCTACGCATTGTTTTCAAAGCTCTATGGCACGCGCCAAACAATTCGATTGTCTCAATTGCTGTAAACTCTCTCCCAAAGAGGCTCGTGAGCGTTATTCCTGCTGGGACAATCAGAAATGTCACCGTAGACGCTGCGACGCCAGAAAACGCGACCTGCGAGTCATCCAGAACCGTGAGTGGCGTTTGGCCAAAAGAACGGAGCAAAGAATTGAAAAGATTCCAGAAGAGACCAATCTTTGGAACGCGCTCAAATTAGAAAGAGGACTCCAGGTCTTATTGGAAGAAGGAACTTCCCTAATTGAAGCAGTGGGTATCCCAGAAAGTAGACTCCAACAAATGATGGAAGACCAAACAGCCCTCATCCAACATTTAAGGTCTCATCCTTCCCTGGTCACTGCCAGTGCCCAAAAGGAACAAGAGGCTCTGATAGAAGTATTTTCCAGATATGAAGAGAAGCAGTGGGATAAGCCCCCCGACGAGAGAATCACCCGTCATCGGCTCACGGCTGTATGTTATCTGTACACCGCCAACGGTAGAAAGGATGGAGTTTCTCATAGCGTCGGGGTAGAACTATGGACAGGAAAGCAGCGCATAGATCTCAGGACACGACATGTGTACGGACTGAAACTTAAAGATATTGATGATTGGTTAAGAGGTGTGCTCGATGAATGGAAAACCACATTGGGAGAACCTCCCAGATATCGAAATTCAAAAGATTGTCCCTTACGACCGTGCCCAGGCAACCTATCAGACAGCAGAATGTTCCAGCACGTTTGCGATTGAAGAACTATTAGTCTATTTGAATACTCTAGAGCCCAATGAGCAATTCTCCATAGAAGAGGTTGTTAAACGAATTGACAGGATAGATTGGGGTCAAGATAATCTTTCTTATGCGGGGGATGTTTTTCTAAAGACCGCCAAACTATGGCGGTTGAAATGGTCTCTACTGCTTTATGAAGATGATGCTACAGAAGAGCAACCGACCACTGAAGAGATTTGGGAATTTCTAGTTGACTTATCTCGAAAGACAACAGATTACACAAGAATTGAAGCTTTATATACAGTACCAGAGCCGCTTGTTTTTCCCAGAATAAAGATGCAATCTCACAGGAACCTAGTTGAATACAAAGAAATCAGCACTCTTGAAGAAATTGAAT
>JBAUTB010000255.1:0-4856 GCA_049582005.1 Gloeobacterales cyanobacterium
GGTAAACCCTGTTGGATACGGAAGGTATCATACTCCACAGGTTCCATTTCCTGAATTCCCGCCTGTTGCAAGGTGGATTCTACTTCCGGAAGATCTTCTGCTTTTATCCACACCTGGAATCGATGATGACCGAGTGCTCCCACCCGTACGGTGCAACTGCCTAGTTCTTGCTCTTGATGTCGTAGAACCTCCAGGCCAAACAAAGCTTCTGGAGAACTATCTACCACCATCAAGAGGCTGGTCTGATCGTCCCTGGTAAAGGTCAGTTTCTCGGTGAAAACCAAGCGGTCTAGGGTGGCATAGAGTTCATCGATACAGGACTGGGGCGTGACCAAGGCAAAGGTTGTTTCGTCCAATCCGTAGATATGGAAGTAGGCGATTAACTTGCCACTGGCTTTTAGAAGCGTCCCAGAAATGACTTGATCCACCTTGAGGGTCCGTACATTGCAGGAAATGAGCCGATGGAGAAAGTCACGGGCGTCCTTCCCGCCTACCCGTAAAATTGATTTTTTTTCCTGAAGATAACCGCGCACCATAAAACCTACCTAACTTCTCGCCGTTATGCCCCATTGTGGCATCCGCCCTCATCCATTGGATGAATTAGGGGGATGGCAGTGTCTTCGGTTGAGAGATAGGGGCTGTAGGAGTGATTACCGACGGACTCGAAGATTGGGGGACGACCGGGGCCGCTTTGATGGGAATAGGTTGAGGAACTTTCGCTTCTTTTGCGTGGAGTGTAATCTGCTGCAATGGAGCAATTTCTGCCACCGTTATCGTTGGCATGTTTTTGTACATGTCTTGCATTTCCTTTTGCATTTCCTCCCCAGCATTGTCTCCGCCTCCGCTGCCTACAAACATCCCCACTACAGGAATCATACTCAAAGGGTTGAAACCTTGTCCCTTGGCTTGACTTTGAGCCTTTTCTTGCATAGCTATTGTTTTTTCCTGCATTTTCATCGACCATTCCTGCATCTTTTCCTGGTCTTGTCTCACTTGGACAGGCATCGGATCACTGGTCAAATTAACAGGATAGGGCTTGTTATTGAGTAGCATTTGCGTAAAGTTCAATACGCCACTGCTGTCATTGATTCGTTGGAGAGCGCCTACGAGCATGGTCCCTTGAGGAAGTTCGACATTCCCAATTTGGCCGACGACGGGAAGGGCAACCTGCTTATTCTCCGGTACGGGAAATCCTGTGGTGGGTCCTTGCGCGGCTGCCATCACCACTGTGACGGTCCCTTGGGCCCCGGCAGGGATGGTGGGAAGAATAACTTGGTTTGGGTTATTGAGCTGGGTTTGCTGAACTTGAGTTTTTTGGACCGGACTCTGTTGAGCGGGCCTGGCCTGCCCTGAAGTGGAGAGGGGCGCTGTCGGTTCCGCAAGGACAGGCAAGAGGGTAAATACTCCCAAAAGCGTGGCTAAAGGAAGATAGGCATTCTTATAGTTGCTCACGGTTCTTTAGACCTTGGGGAATATGGCTATATCTTAAGGCGATTTATAAGGGACAGATATGTTTTGTAAAAAAACAAACACATCTTAAAACCTCTCTGGCTATGGCTCCTACGCCACGAAACCAGGAATTTTAAGAAGTGTTTGTTTAAGACTTAACCGAAGGACTCTAGTTCTTGGCTTTTACGTCCAAGAAACCAATCAAACCACCCCAAAGAGCGGTCTGAGCTGCTGCATTCAGGCGTTGGATGTCGACAATCGGACGGGCAATGATATCGAGGCCCAAAGCCTTAATGCCCAGTTCAGAAGCAGTGGCGATACCCAATTCAGCTGCGTAGATGGCTTTGAGGCCATTGAGCGCAACGCTTCTAGGATCAAGAGGATTCATATGCAGCTCCATAACGTGAATTCATTCCTTCTCTTAATATAACTTCGTATTCCGATATTTAACTTTATCTATTGAACTTTATCGTTTCCACATAATCCAAGCAGAAAGAAATCGCCTTTTGCTTATCTCATCCATTACTCTGGAAAAAGGCAGTATTTAAGCAGGCATGGAAACTTTCTTCCAGTGGGAACAGGCGTTGACCAGTGCGGTCCAGGGCTCTTTAACGCAGATCACTCCTCTATCCCTTGGATTGGTTTTTTTGGCGGGCATCTTGACTAGCTTTAGCCCCTGTACCCTTTCTATGTTGCCCATCACCGTAGGCTATATTGCCGGGCAGGAGCAGAAATCTCTAGGCCACACTACACTTCAATGTCTATGGTTCATCCTGGGCCTCTCCCTAACCCTCACCGCGCTTGGATTGGGGGCTGGGTTGGTAGGCAGTATCTATGGCCAGCTACCCTATCCTTGGCTCTTCTTTAGCCTGGTTGGCCTATTGGCGGTGGCTTTGGGCCTTTTTCAGTTAGAAATCATCAATTTCCAATGGCCTCGCCTCACTTTTCTCGATACCTACAATCCACCGACTGCCTTAAAGCCCGTGTTTATCGGGGCCACTTTTGGCTTGGTGGCTTCTCCCTGTACCAGCCCGGTCCTATTTGCCCTCTTGGGTTTTGTATCTACCAGCAAAAGTCCCTGGTTAGGCGCTGCCTTTCTCTTTAGCTATGCTTTAGGCCACGGCATGCCGCTAGTCATAGCTGGCCTATTCACCGGAATGATCAAGGGCATGATGACCCTTAGAAAATATAGTGGGGTATTGACGCAGGGCAGCGGCATTCTGTTGGTGGGGATTGGCGTTTGGATGGTGCTTACGCATTTGCCGACCAGTTAGTATTCCTTGCAGATGGCTTCTTATGGCAATTAGAAGGTAACCAAGGGTGAAGTGCCAGGGGAAACCCGCTTATTCCTATGTAGAAAATCCCTCTACAATGAACCCGGCAGTGCAGTTAGGAGATTAATTGTGGCAAAGAAGACGATTGCGGATTTGAGTACAGAACAACTTAAAGGCAAAAAAGTATTAGTACGGGTGGATTTCAATGTCCCCCTCGATGACCAAGGCAAGATCACCGATGATACGAGAATCCGGGCGGCAGTGCCTACGATTCAAGCGCTGACGGGCAAGGGAGCACGGGTGATCCTGGTCAGCCACTTTGGTCGGCCTAAGGGTAAATTTGTAGAAAGTATGCGGCTCACTCCCGTGCAAGCCCGCCTCAGTGAACTGTTGGGTCAACCTGTAGTAAAAACCGATGATGTAGTTGGTGAAGAGGTCCAGAAAACAGTCAATGCAATGGCTGATGGCGATGTGGTGCTGCTGGAAAATGTCCGTTTCTATGCAGGGGAAGAAAAGAACGACCCTGAATTTTCTAAGCAGTTGGCTGCCCTGGCAGACCTCTATGTGAATGATGCCTTTGGCGCTGCTCACCGCGCGCACTCTTCTACCGCAGGCGTTGCCACGTACCTGAAGCCTGCCGTCGCCGGGCTGTTGCTCGAAAAAGAAATTCAGTATCTCAAGGGAGCTGTGGATGAACCCAAGCGTCCCTTGGTTGCGATCATCGGTGGTTCCAAAGTCAGTTCTAAAATTGGAGTCATCGAAGCGCTCTTGAACAAAGTGGACAAGCTGCTGATTGGCGGAGGCATGATTTTCACGTTCTACAAAGCCCGTGGTCTGGCGGTGGGTAAGTCTTTGGTGGAAGAAGATAAGCTGGAGTTGGCTAAAGATTTGGAGCGTATTGCTAAGGAACGGGGCGTGCAACTACTGTTGCCTACGGATGTCGTCATCGCCGACAACTTCAAGCCTGATGCCAATGCCCAAACGGTTGCAGTAGAAAATATTCCAGATGGTTGGATGGGACTGGACATTGGTCCGGATTCGGTGAAAACCTTCCAAGACGCCTTGGCGGATGCGCAAACGGTGGTCTGGAATGGTCCGATGGGCGTATTCGAATTTGACCGCTTTGCGCACGGAACCGAGCAGGTGGCCCTATCGCTCGCTGCGCGCACCAAAGCCGGTGCCACTACGATTGTGGGGGGGGGTGACTCCGTAGCTGCGGTAGAAAAACTGAACATTGCCGATCAAATGAGCCACATTTCCACCGGAGGGGGCGCTTCTCTGGAGCTACTGGAAGGCAAAGAACTTCCCGGTATCAATGTCCTCGATGACCGTTAAGGTTTTTCGTCTACAAGATCTAGGAAGTTCCACAGCAGAGCTACAGAAATGCCCGACGTGGTAGCAAGGCTATGTCCACAGGAACTAAAGTCCTAAGACATAGCCTCTAATCGCGCTAGAGCATCCCCTGTCAGACGACAGATCCGCCAATCCGGGAGCACGGAGGCACCTATTTTCTCGTAGAAGGCTATGGCGGATTCATTCCAATCTAAAACACTCCATTCAAACCGCCCACAGTTGCGGGCAACGGCCAATTTAGCAACTGATGTAATCAAAGATTTCCCAATACCTTGACCTCGGTACTCAGGTAAAACGAACAAATCTTCTAAATAGATACCTGGTTTGGTCAAAAACGTCGAGTAGTTCTGAAAAAACAAGGCAAAACCAACCGCTTGACTATCGAGTTCAGCGAGCAGTGCTTCCAGGCAAGGCTGAGGACCGAATAAGTGTTCTTCCAGAGATTCCACATTGCCTGTGACAGCGTGGGACAGTTTCTCATATTCCGCTAAGGCTTGGATCAGGCGAAATATATCTCGAACGTCCCTCGAAGTTGCTGGACGAACGATGAAGGGAGTTGGAGTCATGCCGTTTTGAGAGGTAATGAACTGCATGCAGTCTAGTACTGTTTTATGGACCCAACAAGTCCAGTTTGGAGAGGCTGAGACCCAAAAAACACGACTGGGCTTGAAAAGTACCTGTGTAATACTCCCGACCCAGTAGTGTTTTCAGTCGTAGCTTTTTAATGAGGGGCGCTAACTGCAGCTGGTTGAAGCAAGCTAATTAAATGTCCATCCGGTG